>CAYPIX010000063.1:0-23786 GCA_964410875.1 uncultured Kofleriaceae bacterium | reverse complement strand
GTCCGCGAACATCGTCTGCGCTAGCTTCTTCGCGCTTGCCGATGTTTATGTAAAGACGGGTCGTCGTACTGTTGGCTTTTTCGTTTGAGCGTCTTTGTCGAGACTTTGGACGGTCTTCGTTGCGAGCTTCGATTGCCTCTGGTGTTTCGTCACCCTTGTTCTCGTCTGCCCAGGCTTCCCAGAACTCCTTCGGCGCGCCATCTTCGCTAGTGGATGCGCTCGCCCGGCTGTCTTCGCGGTCGGCTCTGCTTTTTCTTCGCCGTCGCCGTTTTCTCTTCGGACGGTCATCGGACGATTCGCGATCTAGAGCTAGGTTTTCATCCTCGCGAAGAGGGATGGTGTCTTCTTCGCCGGGATCTTTGGCATCGACCGAGTTTTCCGTTGCTTCCGCCGCATCTCTTCTTGATTCATCGCGTTCTCCGCGTCTACGCCTGCGCCGTGTTCGTTTTGGTCGGTCACCGCTTTCTTTCGTCTCGTCGCGGTCCCCCTCATTTCGCCGGCTGGACGAACGACGCGCTGTCCGCGGTTCGTCTGTTGCCTCTTTTGTCTCCTTGCGCTTGGGCTTTTCGGAAAGGAGTCTCTTTAAGAGTGCTCCGACGACGCGCTCGCCTTCGTTTGAGTCCCATAAGCGACGGGCCAGGGACAGGTATTGGTCGCCTGGGGCTTCGGGGACAAGTTCAACAACTTTTTTGTAGTGTTCGCCTTCTTGCATGCTTAGTAACTTTTCGTTTGAGGGTAAATCCCGCTCGGTGGGACGAATTTTGTAGATTAGTTTTAAGTAGTAGAACGCTCCGATTTCTCGGGGTCCGATTAACGACAGAGCAACTCCACTTTTTCCTGCTCGACCAGTGCGGCCTGTGCGGTGCACATAGACCTCGGGTGACTCGGGAAAGGTGTAATTGATGACGTGGGAAAGTTGGCTGATGTCGATTCCTCGAGCAGCGATATCGGTCGCGACCAAGTACTTAAGGTCATGGTCTCGCATCCTCTTCATGACGCGTTCCCTGTCTTTTTGCGACAGGTCGCTCGATAACGGTTCGGCGTCATGGCCATTCTTATTTAGGAAGCGGGCTACCGTGTTTGTGTCGTCACGGGTGTTGCAGAAGATGATCGCAGACTCAGGCTCTTCGCTTATTAAGACCTTCAGAAGATCTCGAGTCCGCGCCATTCCAGACACGACATAGTAACTGTGTTCGATAGCATCTACCGACACACCATCGCTTGACAGTGAGATCTTCTCAGGCTCACGCATGTGCTTGTTCGCTATGCGCTCTATGTCTTCGGGAATGGTAGCCGAGAAAAGAAGCGTTTGGCGTTTCGTGCTGTCAGGGAGCGTTGAAACAATTGCTTCGATTTCCTCAGCGAAGCCCATTGACAGCATTTCGTCGGCCTCGTCAAAGACCAACATATTCAGCTTCTCTGTATTCATCGTCTTGCGACGGATGTGGTCGAGTACGCGGCCGGGTGTCCCACAGACGACCTGGGCACCGTCTTCAAACGCTTTAATTTGTGGGTTAATAGGGGCTCCGCCGTAGACAGGCAAGATGCTGAGGCCTCGGTGCTTAGATATCTTGCCAAACTCGGTCGCGACTTGGTTTGCTAGCTCGCGGGTGGGTGCAAGTACCAACGCTTGCACGGCGCCAGTGGATGCGTCGACACCCTCTAAGAGTGGAATTCCAAACGCAGCGGTTTTTCCAGTGCCTGTTCTTGATTGGACGAGTAAGTCTTTTCCTTCACGGACGTGAGCAAATACCTCGCTCTGCACCTTCGTCGGCCTTTCATAGCCCATTTCAGATAGTCCCTGTAACGTCTCAGGGCGCAGATCCAAGTCCGAGAAGGAAACAGACGCTTCAGGTTCTATGTGGGGCGCCGGAGAGGAAGGTCCAATTCCACCTTCCGTTCCCTTGCGGTCTTGTTGGTTTGTGTCGGTGGAGCCATCCGTATTGGATGGCTCGCTTGAGTTCTCATCTTGCATGATATTTGTTCCTGGGCCGGTTGCACAGGCACGCATGGGATTCCTTCGCTACGTTTCTCCGGGATGAATCGTGAGGAAGTCATGATCATTTCATGTCCTCTTTGTTCGGATTCGTCATCTTGTTGGGCGTTGCCAACGAGCGTGCTGAGATGTTCAGAGCGTTTCGCATTCGTGCCAATTCGGCGGCTTGTTCTTCTTCGAAATGATGTAATAGTGATTGGTATTTAAGCTTCACTGTTGGAAGTTCTGCATGAACCAGTGCGATGCGATCGAACGCAGCCCCCATCGGTTCTGCGGGTTCCTCAAAACTGCATCGCGCGCCCACGTCGGTCCACGTTTGTGACCATCCATTGGAGAATCGGTCCCATTTCGTGGCAATCTCGCTTCGTGCACCTGTCGAGTGGGCCAAAGCGAGTAATTCACTAGTTTTGGTACCGAGACTCTTGAACAATTCGGTAACGTCTTGATGGCAAGAAGTGAGTCCTTCGGTATCGCCTTTTGCGAGCACCGGTTGCGTTATGTCGCGGTTTGGCGCGAACAGTAGCTCGCCCAAAACAGAAGCTGACAAAAGCAGGATTAGACCCGCAACTACCACGACGTAGAAGCTCACTAGCACCCTTCGGTACGAGCGAAACTCACCTCTTTTGTCCAGTGCCGGACTTTGGTCGTCAATTGCAGTCAAGTAGTGTGCCTACCGCCAGCAAACTAGCTTGCCTTTTGTGTCTGGGTCAAGTCAGGGGGCAATTCTGTAGACATTTAAGATCATTGAGGAGTCCTTGGCGCAACCAAGATTCCTAGTCCCTCTGAATCGCTATTGAAAACCCCTCTTTTGTGCGGGGGCGCGAAGCAACCGTCTCCACAGGCTGGACTTAGACGAGGGGAGAGTAGGCGGAGCTTGGCGTTTTCGACTGGAACACCGCTGGGATTCGAGACTATTCCTCTCAGATACGCTGCTTCGGGGAGCACGATGGTTCCTAGGTTGAGAGAATCTGTATCCGGTGCGGTTACCTTGTCCAAGGTCCAAGATGGGGCGTCGTAGCCAGAGGGTGGGTCGATTGAGAATTCGTACACGGCGTTTGCCCCCACGTACTGACGGTCGACCCAAACTAAGAAATCTCCATCTCGTTCTGTCACACTGGAAGGCAGAGTGAGGGCCAAGAACGACTCGCGTGCGTATTCTGGCAGTAATGTGGCGAGAGCAAATTCATACGCTGGGTCAAGCGCTACAGAACCGAGGCCGTCGGGGATTGGCGCGCCCGAAGAGGTCTTAAAGAAGCCGTCGACCGCCACTCGGCGGGATAGTTTGATCTCTGGGAGTTGCGCGGTCAGTGTTTCTTCCGCGCTTACTACGTGTTCGAAGGTGGTGGCGAACTCGGAGTCGGCTGGGGGACGAGCGATAACTTGATAGTTCTGATTAGGCCAAAGCTCGAGGTCGGCCGCTCCAAAAAATGTTCCGCTTTGGGCCTTGGTCTCGGTTGCTACAGAGAGGAAAACCGTCGTGCCTTCTGAAGGACCGTCTAGTTCCGCGCGGAAGAGCAATTGAACCCCCGGGATTGCAGACCGTTCCCCACTTCCTTCGATTCCGAAGACTGTGATTTGTCGTCTTGTAGTTTCACCGAGGTCTGGGATGGTAAATCTTGGTAGTTCGGTCACGACCCCGTCTGGGATGGACACTGAATTTACTGTGAGCCCTGGCTTGGTTTCTTCGCCAGGGGAAAAAATGAGAGAGTATTCGTTTTCTCCTTGTTGGATCGAAAGGTCGTAGCAACCCAAGGCGTCTAGGTTTGCCCGATTGGAAACGCGTCGACCTCCTGTGCTCGCGCTTACTGTCATGCCAGCAGCATTAGACGGTGGTGATGTCGTGAGACAGCCGGTCGCTCGCTTGGTTGTTTCGGGGGCGCCGACAATCCAGTGAACGTCTGCGTTGTTACGCAAAGCGAGTTTGGTGCGGAAAGGAGGGGCTATCTCAGCGGGGCTTGGCAGGTCTGTTCCAAGTCGGGTCACACTCGTTTGTGGCAATACCGTCACGTCATACGCGTCTTCGCAATCATTTGTGTCTGCACAAAGACTTGGAGGAACAAGTACTGAGAAGCTCCCATCATCGAACCCACTTTGCATTGTGGTCGTCGTGACCCGGTAAGGGGGCATGCCTGGGATTTTCGACGGACGTGAGAGAACAACGGCGGCCTCCGTTGGCACGGCCTCAGATGCACAATTAAGAGGTTCCCGGCCTTCACAACGAAGGAATACTTGTCCAGCGAGACGCACTGGTCGTTCGAAGACTAGATCTTCGGTCCAGCCATCGTCGGAAAAGGAGAGATTGACGATTTCGGTTGCCGCGAGGTCGGGTGCTTCAACGGGGGGTTCTATGAGAGCATAAAACCTAGATTCAGGCGGGTTACCAAAACAGATTCCTCCGTCGCAGACTTCGCCGGAATCACAATCCGATGTGGTCTCACAGATGGGGGTCAGTCCCAGGTTTTCGTTACGCAGACATGAGGCGCTCAGGCCTACCCAGAGCACCGAAAGGGTCATTGCAACTATTTGCCTAGATTCAATCATTGTTTTCCAAACAGCGAAGTGACCACGCTGTAACAGAACTACTGGAGCCAGGTGGCAACGCGCGGAAGGGGAGTTGGCCAGCTGCATCAGGATCGCTGGTTTCTAGAAACGGCTGGTCGGCTACGACCGCTTCGAGGAAATGTTCTTCGGATAGTGATACGCCGTTACATATTGTCGACATTGAACACGGTACCTCGCGTTCAATCTCGCCGGAGGATGGTGCAGAACATTCGGCTTTTGAATTTGTGCGGTCAGGACGGCTGTAATCCACGAAAAAACGGACGAAGATGACGTCGGCCAAATCGTTATCCCGTACCGTTAGAGTCATGAACCGCTCATCTCCTAGTTCAAGCTGTATTGGCGGACCAGGGGTTGTGAACTCGGCTGGTGCTACAGCGGAGACAATCGGAGGCGCTGAGTCATCGCGTTCGGCCACAATTTCCAGCTCGGGGGGCAGAATGCACGACTGCAAAAAGAAGGCGCCTCCAGTGAGAAGCAATGCTGTACTCACTGCTTTATTCAAATCTCGGAGCCCTTTTCTAGGTGCCTGAAAATTGTTCGAGGATCTACTCCAAGATCGCGAGCAGTCTTGGCCCGGTTGCCAGCGTTCTGGTCTAAGACGTTATTAATATAGTCGCGCTGAAATTTTTCTTTCGCCTCTGCGAGTGGGAGTACGGTGTCGAGAACCGAGTCGCCAAGTGACAAGTCATCGGCACATAAAAGAGGAGATGTCGCAAGAATTGCCGCCTTTTTGATTCTGTTTTCCAGCTCGCGAATGTTGCCTGGCCAACTGTGTTTTCTAAGTGCTCTGTCGGCGTCGCTGGTAAATCCCTGCAAGGCAACTTCCAGGTCCTGCTGCGCTCGGTGAAGGAAGTACCGAGCTAAGGCGATGACATCGTCGCCACGTGCCCGAAGTGGGGGGAGCGTTATTGGGATAACGTTAAGGCGATAGAAAAGATCTTCTCGGAAACTTCCTCTGGTTATTTCCTTTGCCAGGTCACGGTTCGTGGCTGAAATGACTCTTATGTCGATGGGTTCCGACTTTGTATCCCCAACCTTGGTAACGACGCGTTCTTGCAGGACCCTAAGGATTTTTGCCTGCAGTTCCACTGGCATTTCCCCGATTTCGTCAAGGAATAGCGTTCCACCATGGGCGGCTTGAAAGGTCCCGTTCTTGCTCTTCACCGCCCCGGTAAACGCACCGCGCACGTGTCCAAACAGCTCCGATTCAAGAAGGTTTTCAGGGATGGCGCCGCAGTTGATGACGACAAAAGGTCGGTTACTCCTATCGGAACGTCTATGTATCTCACGGGCAATAAGTTCCTTCCCCGTGCCCGTTTCTCCAGTGATTAAAACTGATGCGTCCGTTGTAGCTACCTTGGAAACGGTCTCAAATACGGCCTGCATGGAGGGGCTGCTGCCAACGAGACTACCGAAACGCATGGCGTCAATAGACGAAGCCAAGGATTCGTTGTCAGCGCGGAGTTGGTTAAAAAGCATGGCCGACCGAAGGATGAGCGACGCTTGCGCTGCAAAGACCGAGAGCGCGATCATGGTGCTTTCCTGAAAAAGTTCCAACGCTGAGTCTTTTCCGACGTAGAGAACTCCCAAAAGGGATCCGCGATCTAGAAGTGGGACACAAATTACTGAGGTCAGTTTGAGTCTAGTCACACTCAAGGACGTGGCGTAGACGCTGTGCTTCATCGCGTCGGATACAATGATTGGAGTCTTTTTCTCTATTACCCGTGTGATGATTGCATCGGATAGTTGGTCCACAGCGTCTGCGACGTTGTCTCGCCTGCAGTTGCGGGCAACCTTCACGCTTGGGGTGTCACCCTCTAGCAGGACCAAGAATCCCTTGTCGGCCTCCGTAATCTCTACGACCGCGTCCATCAACTCTTCAAGAAGACCGGGAAGGTTTTCCGTGCGCATCAGCCGCTCTGAAAACTTATGCAATTGCCGGTATGCATCTATTTCATTTTCTTGCGCCCGAGGTGTGGAATCTTGACTTGCAGCAACCTTGGGAGGGGAGACGATGTTGAAACTGATCTTTGCTAAACCAACGCCGAGCTTGTCTCCATGAGAGAGTTTGTGCCTACGTCGCTTTTTGCCATTGATAACAAGCTTTGCAGACTTGTCGACGACTGAAATAGCGTAGGTCTGACCGTCGAATCGAATATTGGCGAAAACATCGGGCACCAATGGATCGCTAATCGTGATGTCGCAGTCGGACGAGGAACCTAGAGAGGTCAGTGGCTTGTGTAGGTCGTACACTAGGGCCGCGTTGTTTTTGTTTTGTTCTATGCGCAAACTGGGCATCTAAAAATCCACCGAAAAAGTTGCGCCAAATGATTCGTGCGTAAAGGAAGGGGTGACGCGCGCTTTGGGGGCGGCTTGACCGCGGTCGAGTTCTCGGAGGAGGCTCGGATCGGCTTTACGAGACACCACGTGTTCGTAGTGGATTAAAGAGTCAGCGATTCCCCATGCGACTGCGCCCCAGAAAAGCGCCCCAGTAGCAATTTGCGTTGCTCTGATTCGATTCACGCTGGAAACGCTCTCAGGAGGCACGCCACCCCCGTACTTGATAACTTGGTATCCGTAAAGTCCGGCAGATGCGCCACCTAGTGCTACTTGGAAGGCCAAAAAAGCGACCCCCTTCTTTCGCTGCCCGTTCTGAAATTGTCCCGCACCAAAGGGGATGAAATTCACCCAATAACTGCGTTTTTCCAGGACGACCATGTCCTTAAGAATCCCTTGGATACGGAGTCGCTCACGAGCCAAATCTGCTTGCTGACGTTCCGCTTCCTCTCTTGCATTTACTCGCTCCTTAATGTCGTCGAAAAAGATCACAGATTCTTTCGAGAAGAGAATCGGATCTAGCGTTAGAGACCTTTCAATTGAAAGTGCTTCTTCGAATTCACGCCGGGCTCGTGCGAAGTCCTCGTGCTCGAAATGTACGGCGCCTAGAAGCAGGTGAGCTTGGGCAATTTCGTTTTTCGCTGACAACCTCGACTTTGGGTACAGAAGTCCGTTTAGAATTATCTCGGCTTTTTCTAGCCCTCCGGCTCGGAAGCTGTCTCGTGCGCGACTTAGTTCGTTCACAGGCTGTGCTGACGCCGTGGTGACAAACAGGACGGCTCCTAGGATAGAGATCGCTATTCGCATTCGACCTCGATTGACTGGTTGTAACGAACCGACACGCTTGTTTCAAAGAAATGGTCGCTGAAGAATTCCACTTTGACCTGCCGACTTCCGAGACTGTCGCCGAGCGCGATAGTGGAAGCTCTGTCAATCCGGGCTAGCCTGCCGTCGATTCGAACTCCAACGTCGGGCCAATTACAGCGTGGGGTAATCGTGGCGGGCAGAAAATCGAGATGTATTGCCATACTTGCTGGGGCGGAACCTTCAGGTATAAGCACAGTTTTGTCTGCGCAACAGTTCGGGTTCTTCGCGACAATCCTCTTCGCAGTAGGTGGTAGCGCTATGGTTACCGCAGAGGTTTCTGCAGTTAGCCAAGGTCCGTTGTCGATACGGTATGCCGAACCCTTGGGCGAAATTGTAAGGTCAAGAGGTCGCAAGGCCGGAGGCTTCGCAGCTGTCGTTCTAGTTTGGGTCGGCTTTACTTTGGGCTCGGCATGGCGCGCAGGTTTTTGGATTTCGACCTCAGGTTCAAGCGTTTCTTTTTGCTCAATGTCAGCGCGCGACAAAGGGGGCGGAGTTGGAATGGAAACCGAGGGAACAGCGTTTGGGGTTTCCTGGATTGTTGGCGCACGATTCTGGGCGGAAGACGTTAGATTTTCATCCTTGGGCCAAAGGGCCAACGCTGCAACTCCAGCGATTGCACAAACGAGCGCTGCCAACATGCCTCGGCGCCGCCAACGACTTGACGAGAGATCCTCAATGGTCCGAAGAACGATAGGGTTGTCTGGCTCGAGAGCAAGCACACGGTTGAAGCAGTCAAGAGCAGCGTTATTATCGTTGCCGACAAATCGCTTTCCACTCGCTAACACCGTGTTGACGATACGGTCCTGCAACCCGACCTGATACTCATTGGGATCGGCGAAAAAATGTTCCAGCTCTGCGCGGCTATCATTCAACTCTGAGGTTTGTAGGAACCCATCAAGAGCTTCTGCTAAGTCCTCGACGCCTTGAAAACGGTCTTCCTTACGCTGTTCTAAGGCTTTTTCTGCGATCTTTGATAAGTTTTTTCTAATGTGTGGGTTGGCCCGGTCCGGTGTTACATAGGATACGTCGACAATTTTCTTCAGGACTTCGTGGGGGTTTTTCCCGGTGAAAGGGAGTTTGTTGGTAACGAGTTGATAAAGGACGACTCCGAGTGCGAAGACATCGGTCCTGAAGTCTAGGGGGGCTCCGACTACATGTTCCGGGGACATGTATGCGGGGGAACCTAAAAGTTGGCCGGTGACTGTGAGGCGTTGATGGTCGACAATCTGTGCGATTCCAAAATCCATCAATTTTATCCGGCCATCGGAGCGGACCATGACATTCTCAGGCTTGATGTCGCGGTGGAGAACGCCAAAGCTGTGGGCATGGGCAACGGCCTTGCATATTTCTAGTGCGATCATGGCGCCTATCTCAGGAAATTCGATAGTCTGCTTGCGCAGAAATTCTGCGAGGGTTTGCCCATTGATAAATTCAGTTACGATGTAACTTGCATCTGGGTCTGAACCTGAAAAATCGTAGATTTCAAGAATGTTCTCGTGGCGCAATTTTGCCACTGCGACGGCCTCCTGTTCGAAGCGCGCGCGAACTTCGAACGACTCGGCAAGGTGGCCGTGCAATACCTTTATTGCCACATCTCGCATAAGACTCGTGTCTGTTGCACGGTAGACGACGGACATTCCGCCCCGGCCGACTCGCTCAATGAGTTGGTACTTGTCTACTATTTGCCCGACATCGATGGCCAAGAAAACTCCCAAAGATACAGAGACGAAGATGTCTCGAACTCTGCAGCCGGAGCATAGTAGGCAGTTTGTACGGTGGCCGTAAAGAAGTGGTCCTTTGCCGACTGAAGGGGAATTACTAAAGGGGAACCCGTTAGGATCTCTTATTTTGGTGGCGCGGGCACGAGGGACGATTTTGTCGTGACGACGTAATACTTTGGTTCGAGTGCAGAACCAGCTGCGACGACGATGAAGTTATCTTTGAGGGTAATTGCCGAGCTGCCAGAAGGAAGGGAGAGCGATTTTGCGATTACCGCGGAGGATTCGCTTGTGTGTACGGCCAGGTCAACCACGTTGTCTTTGTTTTCTTTTATGGAAAGCCACCGCCCGCCGGCAAGGATTTGGAAAGCCGTAGCGGAGTCTGCGTGAGACCATGAATTTGGCGTGCCGGGTTTTGTTGGCGCTCGGACAAACAGTTCACAGTCGGGCGCACAAGCGTAAACTCCCAAGGTGCCGTCCCTGGCCGCAGTGGACTGCCATTTCGCAAAGAGTTCGGGAGGGAAAACAACATCTTCTTGGGTCAATGATGTGGTTCCATCCGAGGTAAAGATCTTGGTGGCAGTCACTGTGTCACAGAGCAAAAGCGAGATGCCTGGCCCGTTCAAAACGCGAGTCTGCTCGCATTTCGTTGGCGCGGTTTCCGTTGCTCCGCTCTCTCGGTGAGCAAGAAGTCGACCCCCGGTAAAAAGTACCAGCCCGTTCGCTCCGTAAAAGGTGACCGGTCCTACGGTGTTACGGATGCAATCGAAACCGGTGCACCTCGGCACTGGTTTGGGTCGCACAATTGGCGTCCTTTTGGATCTCGGTTGGAGTTTTGTTTGTGCCTTTGTAGGAGGGGCGTCGCGGCAATCTCCCCGTTTCCGAAAGATCGGGGGCGGTGGGCGCGTTGGAGTAGCACTGTCGTCGTCTTTGGTTTGGCGAGAGGTGCTAAATGCGGGGCGAAACGCCTCACGCCAGTTATCTGCGATCCCAAAGACACGTTGAGTTTTTGTCCAACGTGGTTTTCCTCTAGAGAGGACCTGAGGGCAGTCAGCGTCTACCCACAACCAGCTTCCTTTCTTGTAGACGTTTGGCGGTTGGATCGCGGACTTTCTGATCGACCCCCTGTGAGTTCCCACAAATGTGACAGGTTCAGCGTCGGGCGCGAGCGTCGGCAATGCTCTTGCTAAGAATGCACCATCAAATCGAGCAAAAACGCTTTTGATGGCGTAATTTTCTCCTATTGCGCTTTTTACAAAAGTTTTTCCACCGTCATTGCTCGTGAGGATCTGGTCCCAGCTCGTGCCAGCGATTACAACATTAGCAGCCGAATCCCAAGTGGTTGCGCCCGGTAGGTTTGCGAT
Source organism: uncultured Kofleriaceae bacterium (assembly GCA_964410875.1). Classification (GTDB taxonomy): domain Bacteria; phylum Myxococcota_A; class Polyangia; order Haliangiales; family Haliangiaceae; genus CAYPIX01. The sequence continues at coordinate 12,942 of CAYPIX010000063.1, read as the reverse complement.
TTTCTTAAACGACAAACCGCTTTCGCTTTTGGGAAAATCGGAAACAAACAAACTGCCGGCATTGTTAGCGCGGAGGATACGGTCCCCCTTGAGGAGTCCCATCCAGGCAGTGTCTGCAGAAACGCCCAATGGTCCAAACACGCCTCGACCACGAAAAAACGCAAACCACCCAACCTTGGTACGGGCAATCGAGGCATTTTCGCTCACGGAAACAACGGCGGGGAAGTCCAACACGTTGGCAACTGGCTTACGCAAATCGAGCCACGGTGCAACGGGAACATCGGTTTTCGGCAGCTTAAATGGAACGGTTGGGGCAGGCAGGGCTGGCGAAGGTGTGGGAACCGCTGGGGTTCTGCCCACACTCCCGCTGCAAGCGGAGATCGCGCTGCAGAGCACGGGAACTATCGACACCGGAAGACGCACGCGGCGAAAGGCTAACAAATTATGGCTTCCACGGCAGCCGTTGACGAGGCTACCCAAATAAGAGTCAACTAGGTGCCGTGAGCACGCAGGAAAAAATCGCACTTCCCGTCCAAAACGCCGTCGCACTGTTTCAGGTCCGGGTTAAAAAAAGCCCTGATAGAGTCGCTTTTAAGTCCAAGGTAGCGGGAACCTGGCGCTCAGGAACCTGGCGGGATTGGGACAATGCCAGTCGACGCATTGCAGGTGGATTGGCCGATTTAGGAGTTGAGAAGGGGGACCGGGTCGTGATCCTAGGCGGCACACGCGAAGAGTGGGGGTTCGCCGACGTAGGCATTCTGATGGTGGGCGGTATTACTGTTCCCATCTACCCCTCCAACCTGCCTGAACAATGCGAGTACATCATCAACGATAGCGGAGCGAAGGTATGCATCGTTGATGGCCCACACCAGCTTGAGAAACTTCTTGATCCGGAAGTACGGGGTGCACTTTCAAAGGTGAAAAAAGTCATACTGATGAGCGACTTAGCGCACTTGGACAGGCCGGACGCAAAAGGGCGCAATCAAGTAACCCTCGGTGAAGTCTTGCCGCAAGGGCATAAAGACTCCGATTGGGCGATGAGTCTTGATTCACTCAAAGAACGAGGAGAGGAGTGGCTCAAAAAAAACGAACTCAACGCAGGTGATTCGCTAACGCTGGATGACTGCGCGACGATTGTATATACGTCGGGAACCACAGGCCCGCCCAAGGGCGTGGTTCTGTCTCACTACAACCTGGTATTCGAATCTACCAGAGTGCGAGAGGTGCTGACTGTTGGAGAAGATGATGAGCAGCTGCTGTTTCTTCCTCTTGCTCATATTTTTGCAAAAGTCTTGCTTTGGGTTTCCATCGCGGAGGGCATGAGTATTGCCTACGCAGAAAGCGTCCCAAAGCTCATCGCAAACATGGGAGAGGTAAAGCCGACCATTATGGGCGCAGTGCCCAGAGTCTATGAAAAGGCGTACGCGAAGGTGAAAGCGGGGTTCGAGGAGAAGCGTAAGAGCCCTGTCGGCAAACTACTAATCGATTTCGCGTTAAAACAAGGAAGGGGAAGGAAGCACATTGCCCCCGGAGGTGCTGCGGAATCTGACGGGTTGTTCCTGCGCGCGGTCGATAAACTAGTTTTCTCTAAAGTAAAGGCTACCTTCGGAGGGCGACTACGTTTCTTTGTATCCGGCGGTGCACCACTCGCCCGTGAGATTGCTGAGTTCTTCCATCAGGCTGGCGTGCTGATCCTTGAAGGTTATGGTCTTACCGAGACCACAGCTGCCACGCACGTTAACACCCCAACCAACTACCGTTTTGGAACCGTCGGGCCAGCCGTACCCGGGGTGGAGGTCAAGATTGCTGGCGATGGAGAAATCCTAATGCGGGGTCCCAACATCATGAAGGAGTACTTCGGCAAGCCGGACGCGACTAGAGAAGTGTTAGAGCCCGATGGCTGGTTCCATTCTGGGGACATTGGAGAGATCGACCCCGACGGCCATCTTCGAATTACCGACAGGAAGAAGGACATCATCGTGACCGCTGGTGGTAAGAATGTTGCCCCGCAGAACATCGAAAACACCTTCAAGACCATGTGCCCCCTTGCATCACAGATGATGGTCTATGGAGACAAGCGGAAGTACCTGAGTGCGCTAATCACTCTAAGCGAAGAAGCACTGATCCCTTGGGCGAAATCTAAAGGCCTTTCCGACGGTGACTACGCCTCCCTTACGCAAAATGCTGAGGTTGTGGAAGCAGTTGATGGCTACGTGAAACAAATGAATGCGGATTTGCCGCGGTGGGAGACAGTCAAGAAGTTCAAAATCCTGGAACAGGACTTTGACCAGGAGACGGGTGAGCTGACTCCAACATTAAAAGTAAAACGCAAGTTTTGCTCAGAGAAGTACCGGGACATCCTGGAGAGTTTCTATGACGGGCCAGAGAGCACTCTTTGAGCGCGCTTGACACTGAGAGTCTCAGGGGATAACTAGCGAGCGCGAAACAATACGTTGACCCAGGTGCGTAGCTCAGTGGGAGAGCACTACCTTGACACGGTAGGGGTCGACAGTTCAATCCTGTCCGCACCTACTATCAAAACTGCTGGAGCTCAGTCTCTAGCAGTTTTTTTTCGCCGCTGGCGCTTTTCTGGCTTCATCTCGGCAATAACAGTCAAGGGGTTTGGCGCTCTGGGGCGTAAAAAAAGCCCATTCGATAATTGATGGCCGAGAAACTTGCTGAAAAGTGGGGGAGGAGTGGTAGCGTGCCCGAGCCTATGAACGGCCAAAAGGTTTTTACAAATAGCGGCGTCCTTTCAATATGATTGTCGAGCAGCTTGTATGAGTGAGGAACTGTCGGACCTCGCCGGAGACGTTGTTGGCTCAGAGCCTGAGCTTTCGCCGCTACAAACAGTGCGCCATTCCTGCGCTCATGTAATGGCCAAGGCGGTACAAAAGCTATTTCCTGGGACCAAGGTCACTATCGGTCCGGACATCGATAGTGGTTTCTACTACGACTTTGACGCACCGAAAACCTTTACCGAGGACGATCTGGTCGCGATAGAAGCGGAGATGAAGGCCATCATTAAGAACAATGAGCCTTTTGAGCGCTGTGAAGTATCTCGAGCAGAAGCGCACAAGCTATTCGAGGATCTTGGTGAGACCTACAAACTCGAGATTCTAGATGGGCTTCCCGAAGATTCGACTATCTCCTACTACAAGACTGGAGACTGGTTCGACCTTTGTCGCGGCCCTCACGTTGAGTCAACCGGGCGAATCAAAGCTTTCAAGTTGCTTTCTGTAGCCGGTGCTTATTGGCGAGGCGATGAAAAACGGCCCATGTTGCAACGGATTTACGGTACGGCCTTCCCGGACAAGAAACAGCTGCGCATGCATCTGACTCGCCTCGAGGAAGCGAAGAAACGCGACCATCGAAAAATCGGCAAACAGCTCGATTTGTTTTCCATTGACGAGACAATCGGCGGCGGTTTGGTGCTTTGGCACCCGAAGGGCTCGCGGGTTCGTTACTTAATGGAAGAGTTTTGGCGCCAAGAACACTACCGGCAAGGTTATGAGTTGGTTTCCAGTCCCCATGTAGCTCGCGAGAATCTGTGGCAGACCTCAGGGCATCTCGAATTTTACGGGGAGAATATGTTCAGCGGCATGGACGTGGATGGGCAAAACTACTTGGTGAAACCCATGAACTGCCCGTTTCATGTCTCTATCTTTAAAAAGGGACTGCATTCCTACAAAGATTTACCTTTCAGATGGGCGGAGCTCGGTACCGTCTACCGTTATGAGCGCTCGGGTGTACTGCACGGTTTGCTCCGAGTGCGCGGTTTCACCCAGGACGACGCTCATTTGTTCATGACTCGCGAGCAACTCCCGGAAGAGCTTGAGCGCGTTGTGAATTTCTGCTTGTTTGTCTTGAAATCTTTTGGATTTGAAGATTTCAAGCTTTACTTAGCTACGAGGCCTGAAAAGTTTGTCGGTGATCCCGAGGTTTGGGACGAGGCGGAAACTGCGCTTCTAGGAGTCCTCAAGAAGTCGGGCCTTAAGTATGAGGTCGACAAAGGCGGCGGCGCTTTTTACGGACCAAAGATCGACGTCAAACTGGTCGACAGCCTGGGCCGTGAATGGCAGTGCTCAACAGTACAGGTCGACTTCAATTTGCCAGAACGTTTTGATCTTAGATATGTGGGCAAGGATGGCGAGCGCCATAGAGTCGTAATGCTTCATAGAGCGCTAATGGGCTCTATCGAACGCTTCTTTGCGGTTCTAACGGAGCACTACGCCGGCGCTTTCCCGGTTTGGTTGGCACCACTCCAAGCTCGCATTGTGACTGTCGCAGATAGACATGAAGCCTGGGCGGAGGAAGCGGCCGCTGTGCTTGCCGCGCGCGGCTTCCGGGTAGACACCGATACGTCGGCGGACAAACTAGGTGCGAAAATTCGAAAAGCTCAGCTTGAAAAGATTCCCTTTATGTTGGTCTGTGGAGACGACGAGGTCGAGGCGCGTTCGGTCGCTCCAAGGACTCGAGAAGGCAAGCGATTAGACGTTATGCCTATTGAAGCGTTCGCAGACCATCTCGCGGCGGAGGCAGTTGTGCCTCGCGGCGGAGCCCAAACGTCATGACAAAAGTAGAGAACACCTTTTGTGGGCTAGACCGTGGCGGTATCGCCACGGATGACAGGATAAACAACCAGGAGGACTATCATTCGTAAAGGACCTAGGAGAGCGCCCAGGCGCCCCGTAGAAAGACATCGCATCAACCATCGGATCCGTGTGCCGGAGGTTCGCGTTGTGCTCGAAGACGGCACCCAGCTCGGCGTGCTCAAGCGCGACGAAGCACTAGCAGAGGCAGAAGAGAGGGGGCTAGATCTCGTCGAGATAACCGCTCGTTCGAACCCGCCAGTGTGTCGCATCATGGACTATGGCCGTTTCAAGTACGAGCAGTCCAAAAAGGAACGTGCTGCGAAAAAAGGCTCATCGACTACTGAGCTTAAAGAAATTAAATTTCGTCCGAAGACCGACAAGCACGACTTAGATTTCAAGATCAAGCACGTCACTCGCTTTCTCGAAGAAGGCAATAAGTGCCGACTCGTAATTGTGTTTCGTGGTCGTGAGGTGGTCCATCCAGAAACAGGCCGAGCGGTGTTGGATAAGGTTGTCGAAGCGACGAAAGAAATTTCCAATGTGGAATCGAGGCCAAGCCTTGAAGGCAAGCGCATGATTATGATCCTTGGTCCGAAGGCTGGGGTCGTGAAACGAGCGAAGCCGCCAAAGGCCGACAAGAACGAAAAGCCTGCCGCCGCTGCATCGGAGGCTCCGCCAAAGGAAGCTTCGAAACCAGAAGAGAAGGCCGACGTAGAGGCAGAGGCGCCTGATACAGCCGTCACGACTTAGAACGGTATGACGATCCCCGAGGTATTTGCCAAGTTTCCAAAACCGTACTGGAAACTGAAAGTGGAAGCTGGGGACGGGCCCCATGATGGGTCCAAGATTGCTGGAACCCCTTTACTAGACGCCACCGAGAAGTGGCCCCTTTGCGGGAACTGCAAAAAAGAAATGCCGCTGTTTCTTCAGCTAAACACTTCTTCTTTGCCGGAACCTATAAAGAAGAGTTTTGGACCAGGATGGGTGCAACTGTTCTATTGCACCAACGAGGCTCCGTTGTGTGAGGTCGAGGTGGAGTCCTACTTCCCGTTTTCCTCAGCGGTCACTGCCCGGTTCATAAATCCAACAGAGAAAAAACCCGGCAAGTACCCGGAGGAAGATCCATTTCCCGCGACGCAAATCGTCGGCTGGACAGAGAAGGCCGATTACCCTCAGCCGATTGAATTCCCAACCGTAGAATTAGCTCAGGCGGAAGAGGAAGCCTATGCGGCGAATTTTCCGGCGCCAGGAGACAAGTTGGGCGGGTGGCCCCGGTGGACGCAGGGAGCCAATTACCCTGGTTGTCCGGTTTGCTCGAAAACCATGTCGCTTCTCTTCCAAATCGACTCAGAAGATCACTTGCCCTTTATGTTTGGTGACGTTGGGACTTCGCAGTTAACCTTCTGCGAAGACCACCCCGACCAACTCGCATTCGCTTGGGACAGCCACTAGAGCAAAAGTTCAGGCGGCCGGCGAACTATCCGGCCCCCACTGTTATCGAGCCGGTTTAGCTGGTCGTATTTTCAGCTAGTTGCCTTTGATTTCTTGAGCATCCACCTTGCATTGAAGCCTGTTCGATATGACTCGAACGTTTTTGGCCGCGATTTTAGTCTTTGCAGCATGTGGAGGAGAATCCGAAGAGCGAACGGAAGTGTCGCCTGTGACCGAAGCAGAGGTCCGCACGTCCGCAAGTCAGGGGCCTACGTCTTACTTTTCACCCATGTTTGAAGCAGAGCGCGCTGGCGAGGAGCTCCCATTCCGTCGCCTGTCGGCACCAGCTGGTCAAACTTCTGTGGAGCTATTCCTCTCCGCAAACGGAAACTACTTACTTGTCGCCGAACCAGCCCGAGATTCCGGCCAATTCATCGTCGCCGAGGGCTCTTGGAGCTATGATGGCTGGGATGTCTCTCTGTCTGGAGTTGGCTTCCTTAGGTTGGTTCAGAGTAGTGGAACCATAGGTACTGAACTCGTGGTCCAGGAAACCCTCCGTGGGTACCGGCTTCAGGGCCAGCGCTACCCACTTAGCCGGATTTGGAGTGACTGGGACAGGGATCAACACTTACGACAAGTTCGCGCGGAAGATCCCAGAGCTGCTCCATAGAAATTGCAACAAGGGGGTTGCATTCATGTTGGAAACCGGCAAGATAGGCGCCCTCATGCCCAAGATGAAGTCTCATTCGGGCGCCAAGAAGCGCTTCCGTGCCACCTCGAGTGGAAAGATCAAACGCCAAACCAAAGGCCGTCGTCACATCCTAACGAAGATGTCGTCGAAGCGGAAACGACAGCTTCGTCGCAACGCTTACGTGCACGAAAGTCAAGAGCACCAAGTACGACGTATGTGTCCCTATCTTTGATCGGAAAATTCCAGAAGTTTCCTTTCCTTAGGTTGCGACTTTGCCCCATTTCAATTTTCTTTATCTCCCACGATTTAATTTAGACAAGTGAGTAGTTATGCCCCGCGCGAAAAAAGGTTTTAAAGCAAGACGTAGACGGAATCGGTCCCTGAAAGCAATGAAAGGGTATCGAGGAAAACGCGGCACCTGCTACCGAATTGGAGCAGAGACCCTCATCCACGCAGGGCAGCATATGTACCGGGGCAGGAAGCAACGCAAGAGAGACTTCCGCGCTCTTTGGATCACGAGAATCAACGCGGCTGTGAGGCAGCTTGGTGTTTCGTACTCCCAGTTTATGGGTGGTCTTGGTAAAGCCAGCGTTGGCTTGAACCGGAAGATGCTCGCAGAACTGGCCATAACCGATCCGGGGGCCTTTCAAGAGGTCGTGGACGCTTCCGTCAAAGCCGGCGCTCGGCGGGCAGCGTAGCAAAACCGAGTTTTCGACCGCACCGTTATGAATGCGGATGAACTCATTGCGACTCTTGGGACTCTTCTCGATGAGTTCCAAAGTGAACTGACGCCTCTCTCGTCTGAGCAGGAGCTACGCGCGCTCCAGGCCAAGTTTCTGGGCAAGAAAGGAAGAGTCTCCCTACTCATGCGTGAGATGGGAAAGGTTCCGGGAGACCAAAAACGTGTGGTCGGGGCAGAGTTTAACCGCGTGAAAACAGCGATTGCTGGGAGCGTAGAAGAGAAGCTTGCGTCAATCGCTGCAAAAGAGCTTGCGTTGGATCTTGAGCGGAAAGTCGATGTGACGATGCCCGGTCGGGAGAGGCGACGTGGGCACATCCATTTAATGACCCAAATATGGGAGGAGTCGGTAGGTATTTTTGCAGAGCTCGGCTTTGAAGTCGCCGAAGGGCCACAAATCGATTCGGACTTTCACTGTTTTGAGGCGTTGGCAATCCCCAAAGACCATCCGGCGCGGGACGATCAGGACACCTATTACATCGCGGGCAAAGAAGACCTTTTGCTCCGCCCGCACACCAGCCCCGTGCAAATCCGTACCATGCTTTCACAACCTCCGCCGGTTCGTATTGTCGCTCCGGGAATTGTGTATCGCCGCGACGATGATGCGACCCACAGTCCAATGTTCACTCAGATTGAGGGTCTTTATGTAGACAAGGGGGTCCGTTTCTCTGATCTCAAAGGTGTCTTGATGCACTTTGTCAGGCGGTACTTTCAGCGTGATTTAGCGATCCGTTTCCGACCAAGTTATTTTCCGTTTGTTGAGCCTGGCGGCGAAGTCGACATGCAATGTGTTTTTTGTATCGATGGCACTTCGTCATCGTGTCGCGTTTGTAAAGGCACAACCTGGGTAGAAATAGGCGGTTCGGGAATGGTCGATCCAGATGTATTTGCCCATGTGGGTTACGACTCCGAAGAGTTCACCGGATTTGCTTTCGGCATGGGGCTGGAGCGCATGGCAATGCTCCGGCACAACGTTAGCGATATAAAATATTACTACACAGGCGATTTGCGCTTTCTGAGGCAGTTCTAACCATGAAGGCGCACTGGTCTTGGCTTCTAGAATTGACTGAACTCGACCGCAAGGTCGATGTAGCCGAAGGGGCCGCTATTCTTACAAGGCTTGGTCTTGAGGTCGAAGACATCGAACGGCCGGATCTTGGCTTTTCGGGTGTGGTTGTTGCGGAAGTAAAGGCCAAGCGTAAACACCCTGACGCGAAAAAACTCACCCTCGTTACTGTTGACGACGGCAGCGGCACGACTAGCGAGGTAGTGTGCGGTGCGCCGAATGTACCGGAGCCGGGGTTCCTTGTGCTCTGGGCGCGACCTGGCTCGGAACTTCCCGGTGGAATGAAAATCGGTAGCCGAGCAATCAAGGGTATTGAATCCCCAGGTATGCTCTGTGCAGAAGACGAACTTGGGCTGGGAGAAGATCATGGCGGCATCATCGTTTTGCAGCCGCAAGAGGCGAAACCAGGCGACACGGCGCAGACAGCGCTAGGGCTTTCTGCTGTTTTTGACGTGGGAGTGCCGGCGAATCGACCCGACGCCCTTGGACATATTGGCCTTGCTCGAGAGTTGGTTGCCGCCGTGGGTGGACGCGTCAAGTGGCCGGATGGAAACCTGGAAAAGTATACCGACCAGTCGACGAAGGCATCTGAGATCGTTCAAGTCGAGATATCAGATGGGGAAGGGTGCAAGAGGTACGTCGGCCGCAGCGTGAATGGGGTAACGATTGGCTCTTCGCCAACGTGGATGCGCACACGACTCGCCGCAGTTGGTGTTCGGCCGATCAACAGTTTGGTTGATGTGACCAACTACGTGATGTTCGAATTGGGTCACCCTTTACACGCGTTCGATGTCGATTCGCTGAACGGAAATATTGTCGTTCGTCGCGCCAAAGATGGCGAGAAGATGAAAACCCTAGACGAGGAAGAACGGAAACTTTCTTCTGCAGACCTTGTGATTGCAGACAAAAAGGGACCAGTGGCTCTTGCTGGTGTTATGGGAGGTTTCAATACCCAGGTAACCGACAGCACCAAAACAGTGTTTCTCGAGGCTGCGGCCTTTGAGCCAATTTTGGTCAGAAAAACAGCAAAACGAGTTGGCTTGCACTCTGAGTCTTCATATCGGTTTGAACGGTTCGTCGATCCCAACGGCGTCGACTTGGCATCACGTCGAGCATGCGCTCTTTTGGCTGAGGTTAGCGGTGGAAAAGTCGTCAACGGAGTGGTGGATGTCTTCCCGAAACCGGTAGACAAGAAAACAGTTACCTTACGGACAAAACGCGCCAATTCGCTAACAGGGCTTTCCCTGGACGCAAAAACCGTAGAGTCCGTTTTGACGCGCTTGGAGCTCGAGGTTGGAAATTGGAGTAAAGATGGTGAAGGCGAAGTCGCAAAAGTGACCTGTCCCAGTTTTCGCTCCGATCTTGGTCGAGAAGTAGATCTTATTGAAGAAGTGTTACGACATCACGGCTACGACAAGGTTCCTGATACTCTTCCGCGCGGTGGTCATGCGCCAACGCGCCTACGTGATGAAAAACCAAGACAAGTTAGGCGCGCGCTAACTGCAAGTGGCTTCTCTGAAGCAATTACCTTCGGCTTTTTCTCAAAGGAGAAGATTGCAGCCCTTGGCCTCGCGGATAGCGATTTGCGAACGAAACCTGTCGAAATCCGTAATCCAATGAGCGCGGAGCAGGCGGTTATGCGTACCAGTCTTGTCCCCAACCTGCTTGAGTCCTTGTCCCATAACATCCGTCACGGACAACCAGACGTAGCCATCTTTGAAGTGGGAAGCGTTTTCTTTCCCGACGGCGATGGGGTTCGCGAGGAGAAGCGAGTTGCCGGTGTTCTTTCTGGATATAACAGTGGCTGGCTTGGCAATGGTCCGGCGGTGGACTTCTTCGACATGAAGGCCGCGGTTGTTGCACTGGTGATGGGCGTTGCAAAAAACGCAAGACTATCTTTCTCAGCTCCGACGGAGACAGCGTTCCTACACCCAGGGGTGTCGGCATTGGTGCGAATTGACGAAAAAGTAGTCGGTTCCCTAGGTGAAGTGCACCCGACGGTGCGAGCTTCCATGGGACTCGATAGTGTTTGCTTTGTGTTCGATATCAGTTTGGACGGGCTTCCCAACCCGCCGGTCTCACAGATGGTCCCGATTCCTATGTATCCGTCTGTCGCCCGGGATGTCTCTTTCTTTGTTGGCGCGGACGTGCCCGCGGCGGAGATTCAAAAAGCCATTTTCGCCGCATTTGACGCGCCGGTAGAGCGGGTCCATTGTCTAGAGGACTATCGGGATCCAGCCCACGTTCCAGAGGGCCAAAAAGGGATGCTTTGGTCGATTGTCTACAGAGCGGAAGACAGAACGCTTACAGACGCTGAGGTCGATAAATGGCACGAGGGTGCCGTGGCCAAGTTCCTGAAAACGTTGGGTGCAACTCGACGATAAGTCCCTCACAAAGCTCTTAAAAAACAATAGGTTGGGTGTTACTGAATACTCCCGGTTTGTTCGAAAAGCGACAGGAAATCAGCGATCTAGGGCAATCGGGGTTGCAAATGGAAGCCGGTTGCCGGTACCTTGTAGATATTCAAGGTATTTGGACGTGCACGAGAAAGATTCTCGTGCCCAAACCGGTGGAGCACCAACCATGGCCAAAATGACAAAGGCCGACATAATCGAAGCTGTTTACGAGAAAGTCGGGGGTTTTTCCAAAAAAGAAGCTGCTCAAATCGTCGAAACGGTTTTCGACAGCATCAAAGAGACGCTGGAGTTGGGCGAGAAGATTAAGATCTCTGGCTTTGGAAATTTCGTTGTTCGGGAAAAAAAGGCGCGAATTGGCCGAAATCCCCAAACCGGCGAAGAGATTACGATCTCGGCCCGCCGCGTTCTTACGTTCAAGCCGTCACAAGTTTTAAAGAACGCGCTTAACGGCCAGCCGATCCCGTAGTATTAAAGCGTTCTGGACCCGCGCATCCCCGATAAGCAGTATTTCCGAATTGGCGAAGTCGCTGACATCGCCGGTGTGGAATCCTACGTACTCCGATTTTGGGAAACCGAATTCTCGGAACTCAAGCCTGGAAAGTCGAAGTCTGGCCACAGGCTTTACAGTCGTGCCGACGTCGCTTTGGTTTTGAAAATTCGCGATCTTCTTTACGAAGAAGGCTACACCATTCCCGGTGCGCGAAAGGTCTTGCGCAAGCGTGGCGGACGTTCAGCAAAGCCGGAGGTTCCCGCTCGCACACAGGGGCTTCTGTCTCGGGTCCAAAAAGACCTGCAAGAGCTTCTGGACGTGTTTCACGAGTGAAGCTGAAAGCGGTTTCCGAGTGACCGTAAAAAGGCAACAAAGTAGTTTTCTTTCCGTCGCCAAGCGTTTAAACAGCATCGAACTTTCATATACGGGGCGTAGCGCAGTCTGGTAGCGCACTTGACTGGGGGTCAAGGAGTCGCAGGTTCAAATCCTGTCGCCCCGACTCTTATCGAAAACCTTTTGTCGAAAACCCTTCCAGGTTTTCTTTCCCTATCGAACCCACGCAAAAAGAACCAATGGCTTGTCGCTTAAAAGAGGCACCCAAGCCACGTGAGCTCTTTGTGGAAACGAGTGCAAAGTTGTACGGACAGGTTTACAGAAAAATTGCATCCAGTGATGTGTAATTTTTGAAAACCATGGCGCTTAGCCCAATAGTCAGGAACATAGGCAACCGCCAGTCCTTTCTCGATGATTTGGGTGTACACATCCATACTGTCAGAAATGTACTTAACTTTTCGTGGATGGATATCGTCGCGCCAACCATCAGGTGCGCTTTCTCTCGCTGTTCTCCCAAAAATGGGACTCGTTGGACTGATGAAGGGATACTCAAGTAGTTTCTTGACTGAAACCTTTCCTCTACTGCGAAACAACTCGTGCCGTGAACCCACACAGGTTACGAATTTAAGTTGGCTGAGTTCACGCTTTTGCCACGTGTTTGGGGAATTTTGAGTTACCACCGCAATGTGGGCGTCCCCAGATTGCACTTTTTTAAGGGCATCCTCTCCTCCGCAATTGACGAAGCGAAAAAAAGCATTGGGGTGTCTCTGATGGATGGCTCCGAGGGCATCAACGGCAAATTCGCTTAAAAGCAGCTCTCGTCCCGCGATCGTTACTTCGAACGAGTTTGGCTCGCCCTTGAGCAATGCAGAGCTTTCATCAACTAAGCTAAGAATTTTTTCCGCTTGCCTAAGGAACGCTTTGCCTTCCGAGGTAGGAATCAGCCTCCGCCCTTGCTTGTTGAAGAGTGGCGTTTTGAAGTGGTCTTCCAATGCAGTGATTGCGCGACTGACGGATGGAACCGATATATGCAACTGCTTTGCTGCCGGATAAAGCCCACCTTGGCGGATCGTGGAAACGAAATACCGGAGTTGAAATAGTTCCATCGACCTATGTTGCGAAAGACGTAACAACTGTTGCAAGATAATTAATTTTCTCGAAACAATATGGGGCGTATATC
>CAYPIX010000062.1:0-24035 GCA_964410875.1 uncultured Kofleriaceae bacterium | reverse complement strand
ATCCTGCACGACCAGGTTAGCCACCGCTTTGTTTCCTTGCGATGCAATGCGGATGACGACAGCGGACAAATCCAATACGATGAGTTTGGTCGTCCCCTGGAGCGTGCTTGTCGCGATAGCAACCCTGGCGCGTTCCACGTTCTCATCGCTAACTACCTGGGTCTTCGCAACGAGTCTTTCGTATATGAGCGAGTTCTCGATGATGAGGTATGGAATCAACCCCTCCGCGGCTATGAAATTACCGAGAACCGCGAAGTAAGCGCAAATGAAGCTAACGACCTACTCGGAGTAACATCTAGTGGCGACGGGTCCCTTGAAAACCAAGGCAACTACGAGGTCCAACTCAAGAACAACCAATGGTTCTTGGTAAACGCCTTTCCAGTCGCGGCAGGTGACACTGTAATTGCTGAGCTCTCCGGTAATGGAGAAGGAAACCTCCTTATACGATTCAACGGTCAACCCAACGCTCAACAATTTGACTGTTTGTCTGCAGGTCCAGGCTCAAACGAAACTTGCAGCGCTGTGGCACCGCAGGCTGGAATGGCGCATGTCGCGATTCATGAAACAAGCGCGTTTGGCAATCACAAGTTGTCCGTGAAGATTCAGAAGCAAGGCGGAATTGGCGAAGGAGACTCTTACGCATTCAACAATGCTGCAGCTTCTTTGCGCTACATCGAGATGACCGTTGACTACATCGCTGAATCACCAGCGCACCTTGACGGGAACCTATCAACGAGCATCGACCAGTTCACCAAACAGGACTTCTACCAGTACATCCTCGAGCTCGATGCCGCAGGGCGAATCGTCGGCGGTGAGTGGGTTGGCAATAGCAAGCGCAAGCACCCAGACTTCTTGTGGCTACCAACCGGTTGAACAAACGACTCTATACTTGGCGGACGAATCAACTACTGGCAGGTCAAACAACTTCTCGACCTCTCACTCTCTACTCCCTAACCCTCCTAACGAAGTTAGTAATGGCGCCACCACTCCATTTGCGAGTGGTGGCGTTTTTTGTCCAACGACTGTGTTCACACAAAAAAAGAGAAGAGACGTGCACCAACCGCCAATCCAATATAGACTCGCGCCATGGGCGATCCTGTTCTGCTACTGATCATGCTCGGAGTTCCATTCCTTAGCCAATGGGTCTCTCGAACAATGCGACAACGATTTGTTCGCTTTTCAAAGACACCTTTTAAGCTTTCTGGCCGCGAAGTGGCCGAACTCATGCTCAAGCAGAAGGGTATCGAAGGCGTTCAGGTGATTTCTACTGGAGGGCAACTCACCGACCACTACGATCCACGAAATAGAACTGTGAACCTAAGCCAAGTTGTCTACGACGAACGAAATGTCGCCGCGGCAGCAGTGGCAGCACACGAATGCGGTCATGCTATTCAACACGCCAGTAATTACCCCATGTTAATGGCCCGTTCTAGGCTGGTGCCGTTTCTAAAAATATCCAATATGGCGATACCGGTTCTTGCTCTTGGTGGAGCGGGAATTTCTGCGGCCGTCGGTCAAACTGGAATGATGCTTGTTTGTGTCTTTGCGCTCGGAGCCCCGGCTCTGTTCAGCTTGGTCACCCTGCCCGTGGAGTTTAATGCCAGTAGCCGCGCTCTTTCCTGGATGGAAGAAGCCGGACTTGCTAACGGGAGCGAACAGGCAGGCGCGAAGAAGGCACTCTTCTGGGCAGCCATGACCTACGTGATTGCCGCACTTGGCTCTATTGCACAGGCACTTTATTTTGCTCGAATGTTCATGCGACGACGCTGATTACGGTGCTTTAGTCACGCACCTACCCATTCTTTACCTTGGCAAGAGACTCTAGACTCTGGTACTTGAAGGTTAGCTCGTGGGATCTGTGTTCTCACGCGAGCGCGCTTAACTCGAGAGCACAGGAGAAAAGACATGGACCTTAAAGCAATCGCAATGCAAAAAATTATGGCTAAACTGGGTGGAGATCAGAACCAGGTTAGTTCCGCTCTTTCTGGATTATTCGGTGGTGGCGAAGCCCAAGGCGATCAGGGGTTCAATATTTCTGGTCTAGTACAAAAGTTTAGCGGCGGCGGCCTCGGTGGCGCTCTTCAGTCTTGGCTCGGCGATGGAGAAAACGAAAACATCTCCGCTGAACAGGTCACAGAAGCGCTAGGACAGGAGCAAGTATCCGCGTTCGCAAACAAGATGGGAATCAACCAGGAAGAAGCCGCCGGCGGGCTCTCCGATATCCTTCCACAGCTCATCGACCAAGGATCGAGCGGTGGTAGCCTCATCGACAGCGTCAAAGGTATGGCTGCTCAGCTCCTAGGCTAGCCCCTCTACCAAGCACTTCCAGGGCTCCTCTCCGGGGCCCTATTTTTTTGCCCTACTCCGTCGAGCTTTCAAGCCTTCTCATCTCAGGTTGGCGTATTCCAACATCTGTCCGCATTGAGCGGCCAACGTATACTTGGATGCGCGCTTAATAGCCGCGGCAGACTTCGTCGGTTTCCAGTTTTCCAATAGTGCTTTCGAAATCGTTTCCCCGAGAGTTTTTCCAAAGACCTCGTTTTCAGCGTCCTCGACCAGCGCTCCAACCGAATCGTCGACAAACTCTAGCGGCCCGCCAGCGGCCGTACCTATCACTGGTGTCCCGCAAGCAAGACACTCCAAGAAAACCAGACCAAAGGCTTCAAACTTCGTCGGAAACACCCCCACATCGGCAACATTATAAAGTTCTGCCAATCGAGGTTGTTCATGCGGACCGATAAAGTAAGCGCTCTTGAGCAAAAGCTTCTCCGCCATGTCTTGGTATCGGCGTTGTTCCTTCAAGGGGCCAGAGCCCGCAATAACGGTCGCCACGCGGAGACCTTCACGCTCAGCACTCTTTTCGTAAACGGCGGCGGCGTTCAACAAACAATCAATTCGCTTAATATCGGCGAACTTTCCTACGAACAAAACTACCCTGTCGTACCCGGAAGAAATTTTTTGGGGTTCGGTTTTACTGCCTTCGTAAGGACGGGTCGTATGGCTCCCCAGAACTGAGTCACGCTTAAGTTTTGGATCCACACAGAAGACTCTTGGGTCAATCCCATTGGGCGTCACAAAGACTCGATCTGGGTCAAATCCGTCGAAGACACTGAGAAACCGCTCCTTTTGTGAATTGGCAATTACAAAGACTCCGTCTACTTTGTCGAACACCTGTTCTTGTTTCCATTTTGGATAAAAACGCGGAGGGTACTCAGGGTTCGTCCCTTCCATTTCGTGCAAGAACATCAGAAGGGATGTCCCGTGAACAAAAGCAAACAGAGGCACTTTGGCTTTGCCTGCTTTTTCACGCTCTCTATTTACGTCTCCCATAACCAAGGGATTCAGAAAAGCGTGGTGGGCCATGAAGAAATCGAACGGCCGCCCTCTTTCGCTCTCTACTTCGTCAATATACGAAATGACAAAACGACATAACCGCCCTCGGTACGCTTCAAATTCTTCATCGGACATGCTGTGCCATCGATAGGAAGACACCGGTGACACCGACTCGCAGATAGGAATGTCATGATCCAATTCGAACACGCGTACATCGGGTCGCTCGAATCGCTGCACCCGCGACGGGAACACGCTGTGACACTCAATGTTTAGGTTAGCGCGAAATGTATCGTGTTGTTGTTGGTGAAGAATGCCACTTCCCGGTGCAAACTCCTCCTTGGACTGCCAATTATTGGTGCCCAACATGAAAATCATCGGCTGCGCTTTGCTCACACCGAACGGTAACGTTTTGAGCACCCAAATTCCACGTCACGAGCACAGGTTCCCTCTTATCGGTCTTCCGGTATGTTTGCAGAGCCTTTTCCCGATTTATCTCAATCCATTCGTACCCCAAAAGCCTGTGAGATAAGCGATGGCTTGTCTTGTCCCCGGGAAAAGTGGTTAGAATCCGGTGATGCGTTTTCCTTTGCCAGTGACACACCCTCCGGAGGGAGCATCGTATAAATGGGATGGCAATTTTTCCGATGAGCAAGCCGAGTTCCTAAATACGCACGGCTTTATACGATTTCGAAATTTCGCGAGTATCGCCGAGATTCAGATGATCCGCGACGAGCTTGACCGTGTCCAACGCGAATGGATTTCTGAGGGACGGAAGAAAGTCAACGGTATCCCAATCAAATTTGGATACGACGCCAACGGAAACAAGTTTGTAAATCGATTCGCGTTTACTTCTTTATTTTCTAAGCCTCTCCAAGAGTTCCTTGCCCATTCTCGATGGGAACAAGTCCGACAAATTTGCGGAGAGGACTTTCGTCTTGGCCTCGAAGAAAAAGACGGTGTCGTCGTCAATCACTACCTCAATGTTCCTAAATCAAATTATAAAAAGCTGGGTTGGCATGTCGATTCGCTCCGGGATGTGTTCTACGGAAAACTCCCCGCCGCCATGTGGAATGTTGGCCTCTATATCGACGACTCGTATCGAAACAAGGGCGCACTGCGGGTAATTCCGGGAACCCATAAGCAAGGGCTCGCGGCAATGGCGTTGGGCAAAGCGCATTTTTTGGCCCACAGTGTCGATCCTCGTGAATACATTGTCGAAGCCGACGCCGGCGACCTAACGCTCCACGACGGACGGCTCTGGCACCGAGTTGGTTCACCGACTGCCGTGGGCGAAGCGAGCAGGCGTCGTACCATGTACATTCCCTTCTTAAATGAAGCGCCGATGGTGAAAGATGAGAATTCGAAAACACCATTTTATCACCGCTTCTCGAAATTCTTGAAATAGCCATGCGTGTCCTGGTTACGGGTAGCACGGGCTTTCTCGGTAAGCCTACGGTCAAGCTTCTACTTGAAAAAGGAGCTGAAGTGATCGCATTCGTTAGACCGACCTCCAATGTGGACTGGCTCCAGTCGCAGAATGGCGTCAAAATTGCGACAGGCTATTTGACTGTTGGCGACTCCGTCCTTCGTGAATCTGTAAATCGAGCAACACATATAGCCCACCTCGCCGGCGGGGCCCTGGCAGCAAAAGCCTCTGATTTCGCGACCAATAATGCCGGTACGACCAATGCGCTAATTGATGCAATGAGGACCACGCAATACCCCGAAAGGTTCGTATTTGTATCGTCCCTAGCTGCGCGTGGCCCTTCCCCCTCAAAGGAGGTTGCTACACCGAAGACTGATGACAGTCCTGTGACGCTCTACGGAAAAGCGAAACTCGTTGCAGAAAAAGAACTCGAAAAGCTTCGAAACGACACCAGCGTTTTCATCCTCCGTCCTCCGGCAATCTACGGCCCAGGAGACTTCCGTATGCTGGGAGTTTATCGAGCCGTCGCAAAAGGGCTCGTGGTTCCTTTGCCTCGAGATGCAAAGTCGACTTCTTTTGTATACGTTGACGACTGCGCCGCGGCGATCGTATCGGCACTAGACTGTCCCGATTCCAAGGAACCGCATTACGTGGAAGATGGTGTTCCCAGAACCACACAGGAGATCATCGCAACAATAGGTAGCGCACTAGGGACCTCACCAAAACTCGTACGGGTTCCGCGTTCCATACTGTCTGTTGCTGCAACAGTCTCTGAGGGGTGGGGGAAATTGCGAAGACAGCCTGCGTTCTTTACCCGTGACAAGGTGTTAGAGATGACACAGGGCCACTGGCTCTGTGAATCCAGCGCATTCCGCTCGCTAACAAATTGGACTCCGTCGATCTCTTTTACGGACGGGGTTAAACGCGCGGCCGAAGCATACCGCGCCGACGGCTTGTTACCTTAGCGGCAGATACTACCTGTTATTCTTCTGTGGCGTCAGGCCAGCGCCCCGAATCCTCAACTGCCTTTGGAGAAGAGTCCGCTTCGGCTGGCTGTAAAACTGTCGGCGCCGAATCAGAATCTACCGAGTCAAGACGATTTGAAATCTGAGTCGACCCGATTAACCCCAAGCTGACCGAGGTCATAAGGATGGCAGTCTTTCTTTTCCACCCCTCGTTCATTGTCCGCCGTTTTGGTTTTACAACGAGGCCTTGGGCTATCGCCGCCTTGTGCTCTTTCGACATTTTATGCTTCGCGGGTTTTGCACTGGAGCGCCGTAGAAATCTTGGCAGCGTCAACTTAGAAATTCTTGAACTAATTGAATTCCTTTTCTTAGGAGTCCGAGAAACGCGGATAGAGGAAGACTGCGCGGACTTTGGGGCCTGTTTCGCTGCCGGCGGACGAGCTTTTGTCCGAGGAGCACCTGCAGTGGCAAGTGGGGCCGCCATAGCAGCAACAAGGAAAACTGAGAAAGCCGTACACGCGATTCGCATAGCCTTCTACACGTGCAAAGCTAGTTCCGCCGGCGAATTACGTTTTTCTGGGCACATAGCTAAGCCTGGGTCCTTGAAAATCGAAGAGTTGGAACCCCTATTAACCACTCATCGGGTGCTAGGCTCCGGCCCATGATTTCAGAAGCACGGAACTGGGATGCGACTGAAACGGCCGAGCTGATCGCTAAAAAAGAAGTCTCGGCCGCAGAGGTGATTGAATCTGCCATCGCACGAGCGACCGAGTCGCAACCTCGCATCCATGCCATCGCCGCAGAGTGCTACGAAACAGCCAAGTCAAAAGCGTCTGGCCCAAGTCCAGGAGTCTTCTCGGGGGTCCCGACCTTCATCAAAGATCTCGAGAATCTAAAAGGCGTACCAACCGGTATGGGATCTCGTGCCGTGCGGGGTCGAATTCCCGAAGAATCCGACGGTAGTGTGCGGCAGTTCCTATCGACCGGCTGTATTCCGCTAGGAAAAAGTACCGCCGCGGAATTTGGCCTCACTGCAACCACTGAACCAGTGAACGGAGAGCCGACGCGAAATCCGACGAACCTCGAACACTCCTCCGGTGGCTCGTCGGGAGGCGCAGCAGCGCTGGTGGCTGACCGTGTCGTCCCTATCGCCCATGCAAGCGACGGAGGTGGTTCCATTCGTATCCCGGCCTCGTTTTGTGGTCTCGTTGGCCTTAAACCAACCCGCGGTCGCCTTGTAGACCTGGCCAGCGCAAAAATCATGTTGGTCAAAATTACGACCTACGGCGTCCTTACCCGAACCGTACGCGACACGGCGAACTTCTATGCTGAGGTTAGAGACGTGCCCGGCTCGAATCTCCCCCCTATCGGCCGGGTCGAAGGACCAGGTAACCGTAAATTTCGCATCGGATTTTTCACGCAAGGGCCATTCGGGTTTCCGACTGACCCCGAGACCGAGGGCGCCATTTCTGCCCTAGCAAAGCGCCTGGAGGGAATGGGTCACAACTTGTTCGAGATTCCCTCCCCGTTTTCTACGAAACTCGCCGACGACTTTCTACTTCATTGGGGATTGATGGCTTCGTCCGTGGAAGCGGCGGTTCTCATTGGGCGACTCGGTGACGTGAACGACCTCGAACCCTGGAGTCGTGGGCTAGCCAGGGAGTTGAGACGAAAATTTTGGCGCCTTCCAGGTGCGATCTGGCGGCTCCGACAGTTTGAGCACACCTACGCTAAAGCCTTCTGGAACTGTGACATTCTCCTCTGCCCAACAACAGCGACCCCCGCACCACCGCTCGGTTATTTGTCCCCTTCTCTTTCCTATAAAGAGAAACTAGAACGCCTTTATCGCGTGGTTCCTTTTACTGCGGTTCAGAACACCTCCGGTGGTCCCGCCATTTCTGTTCCGGCAGGAAAGACAAAGGCAGGCCTTCCCATCGGCGCGCAGTTCGCTGCCCCCGTGGGTGAAGAGCGTCGTCTCCTTGAAGTAGCGTTTGCGCTAGAAGCTTAAATTACCAAGCCGGTCGCGAAACAGCAGAACCGCGTTTCCGCTTTTTCTGAGCCTTTTTTACTTTTCCCGCTTTGGGTTTAGCAGCCTGCGTAGGTTTCCTCTTTGCGGGTTTCCCCTTTTTCCCTGGGGGGGGATTGAACGTCGCAAGGGCTCCTTTTTTCGCATTTTTTTTCTTCGGAGTCTTACGAGAATTGCTCTGAGGCTTCGGCTTGGATCTCGAAGTCTTTTGGGTATCCGCCTTTACCGGTGAACCCTTTGGGGCTGTGTTTTTGTTTGGCTTGGATTTCTCTCCCGCTGGCGGTTTGGAAAACGTCCTTTTCTTTGCATCCCGTGGAGGTCTTGGCTTTGCACTCAACTGAGTTTTTTCTCCCCGGCGTTTCACGGGGGCCGGATTTCCCTCACCAGTGTCTCGAACAAGATCCAGTTGAGTACCAGCAATGGATAGACCTTTTAGTTTCTTCACAACATCTTTTGAGACGTCCGATCGAATGTCCACGGTACTGTGAGAGTCATAGATAAAGATCCGACCGATGTTGGACCCGTTGATTTTGGCTTCGTTGGTAATTACACCGACTAGGTTCCCTGGACCCACTCTATGTTTGTGCCCAAGTTCTAGTCGGAACCGTTCCATCCCCTCTTCTGGCGGCGTAAATCCCCGCCGAGGAGGTCTGGAACTCCGGTCGTTGCGATCACTGCCTCGATCTCTATCCCGCGCTCTTTTCCCTGGGCGAGCTTGCTTTGATTTAGGGAGTTCTTTCAGTAATAGAGGATCGCTTCCTTGTGCCAGGTTTGCCAACGCGGCCGCCACAACCTCGGGTGGGTGGTTGTGTTCTTTCTGAAAAGAGGCGAGTAGCTCTGTGAAAAATTCCAATTCGTCGGCAGCTTCGATCTTCTGAACAATTTTTTGTTTGAACTTCAAGATACGCCGCTCGTTGACAGCGTCAATTGTTGGGAGATCCATACGCTCAATGGGTTGCCGCGTACGTTTTTCTATTTGCCCCAGTTTACCTCGCTCGGATCTCGTCACGAACAGGATTGCCTCGCCACTTCGTCCCGCGCGCCCGGTCCGTCCAATCCGGTGAACGTATACCTCGCTGTCTGGGGGCATGTCGTAATTGAAGACATGGCTGATCCGCTGAACGTCTAACCCCCGCGCTGCGACATCGGTCGCAACCACGATATCGATGCGACCAGACTTTAACGCCTCGACAGTTCTTTCACGCTGTCTTTGCGGCACGTCTCCATTAAGAGCTGCAGACGAGTAGCCGCGCCGGGCCAACCCTTCAGCAATCTCAACAGTCGAACCTCTGGTTTTGGCAAAGACGATAACCCCATCGGTTTCCTCCGTCTCAAGGATCCGAATGAGGGCATCAGGTTTCTCGCGGGCGAGAACCATCAAACACCGCTGGCGAATCGAGGTGACCGTTTGCGTCTTGTTCTTGATTCTGATCTCAACCGGGTCTTTTAAGTACCGTTTAGCAATCGAGCGAATTCCACGGGGCATGGTGGCCGAGAAAAGACAGACTTGCCGGTTCTCCGACGTCTGTTCCAGCACGAACTCGACATCTTCAACAAAGCCCATATTGAGCATTTCGTCGGCTTCATCGAGAACGACGCAGTTAATCCCGGAAGTATCGAGAGTGCGGCGTTTAATGTGGTCGATAGTCCGCCCTGGTGTTCCGACGACGACTTGCACGCCCTTTCGAAGCTGTCGCAGCTGAACCTCGTAGTCCTGGCCACCGTAAATCGTGGCGACGCTAAACCCTTTCAACCCGGCGCCATACTGTTTAAAGCTGGTCGCTACTTGAATTGCCAACTCTCGGGTGGGAGCAAGGACAACCACCTGAGGACAACGAGACTGTAAATCGATGCGAGACAGGATAGGCAGAGCGAAAGCGGCGGTCTTGCCCGTTCCAGTCTGCGCTTGGCCGAGGACGTCTTTCCCATCAAGTACATGCGGAATCATCTCCGCTTGAATTGGAGATGGCGTGACGTAACCCAATTTGGCCACCGTCACTTTTAACTCCGGCAGCAGTGCCATAGCGTCGAACGTAACTTCGACCGCAGGCTCTTCTTTTTCGGCGTCGTGAGCGACCGTAACTTTGTCTTCGAACATGGAGGGGGGAGGCTCTTCAGCGACGTCGGTGAGAACACTACTTGACCTAATGCGCGCCAACACGCCAGCATTAACTTCTGATTTTCGCGTTGTTGCGACGTTTTTTGGGTAACGAACTCCCAAAGCGCATCGATGGTTTCTGAAATTCAGTCTAGACGCGCATACGCAAGCGTTTTTCCGAGTTTTCCCCCTCAACCAGTCCACCCCCGCCTTGGGCAGATTTCATCAACCGCCAAATCTCAGGACCGAGGACGTCAACCTCAGTGGAGACAAATTGCTCGCCGCCAAACTGTTTGACCGCATTTGTTTGCAATTTCAAGATTCGCGCATCCTGGGCGAAAATTTTCCGCGCCAAAGGCTCCAAGAACGGTTTTACGACGGATGTTGGAACCCGGCCCAATCGGAAACTAACCACAGCGTGGAGGACTGTAAAAAAATCAGAGACGGGCGTGCAAAGAGACGTCACCAGAAAGTGTGTGTCATCTCCCATCGAGTATTCAACCTGCGCGATGGAAGGGAGCAGAAACCGGTCGAAGTGTTTCACTTTCCCGCCTCCAGGTGCGAGTAAACTTCCAATCAAGCCAGGTGGCCGCGGCTCTCCAATGTATTCGGCTTCCACCTGCCCTGGGCTTCGTCGCACCACAACCTCGATCTCGTTTGGTTCCCCGCCTCGAAATAGCCCTTTATGAAGGAAGGCCGTATGTGGAACGTCGAGAGCGTTTTCAATCGTTGCGTGAAGCGTGCCCTCGGCCTCGGCTCGTCGATGAGAATGGCTGTATCTATCATCGTCCAGCAAAGGAATTGTATAAGGAGGGGCGGAAGGTTCAACGCCTGCCTCTGCAAAGACCCATATATACGACTGCTGCTCGACGACGCGGAAGGCAGTCGCGTTTCTAGCTCGGGCGTCTGTCTCAGCGACCAATCCAGGTATGTGCGCGCAACGTCCGTCGGTCGCGAACTCCCAGCCGTGATAGGCGCACTGTAACCTGTCCCCTTCAACACGCCCTTGTGAGAGGGGTATGTTGCGATGGGGGCACCTATCGAGAAAAGCGCCCAGCTGGCCATCCCGATTGCGAAACAGAACCATAGGAATTCCATGAATCACGACGGCTCGAACCGAGCCGCGTTTCAGTTCTTTAGACCGGCAGGCGACGTACCAATTCTTCGGTAAACTCGCTACCGATACGTGTTTCTTCGCCTGAGGCGCAGAGAGTTTGGGTTCTAGAACAGTTTTATCCAAGCGCCTGGAGGGTAGCCGACGCCGTTCGCATCGTCTACTAGCACTGTCTTCGACTTGCCGCGCCGTGACTCTGAGGTACACTTGAGTTCAATGGTTCGCTCTCTTCTAGGTTGCATAGCAATACTGACCATTCTCGGCTGTGAGAAACGAAGCTCCTCTGCGGTCGAAACTGAGACTCCTAAGGCTCAGCAGAACCAGCCAGCCAAAGAGCAATCGGGTCATGACGTAGCTAGCATCGAGCTACGTGTCCTCGGCATGACCTGACCCGAGTCCTGCACTCGCCGGGCGCGAGTTTCACTTGAGCAACTACCGGGCGTTTCTGATGTCACTATCGACTTCAACGCTCAGAAAGCGATCGTTTCGTACAACGATCCGGCGAATCCGGACGCCATGATCAAAGCGCTCACAAAGGGCGGCTTCCAAGCATGGCCCGTGGCAAACGAACGCCGCTAGGTGTGGTGAAAATGCCCTGATAAAGGCGTTTTGCTGCCAACCTAACGATTGAATAATCGGGCGTTTCTAGGTTGGCGTTTAAGTTGCTACCATCTAGAGCGTGGGGTTTCGAAAATACGCACAGTGGTGTCTTGTTCTCGGATTTATTGCGACCGGGTGCAACTTTGATGAAAAGCCAGCTGATGATGGCGGCGGCATTTCGGTCCGTGGCCTTGATATCGACGGCGATGGCATCATCAACACAGAAGACAACTGTCCCAATATTCCGAATCCAGACCAGCTCGATTTAGATCGCGACGAAATTGGTGACTCCTGCGACACCGATATTGATGGCGACTCGGTTCCCAATAGCCAAGATACCTGCCCGCACACCAGTAACATCGACAACATCGACACAGACGGCGATGGGATGGGCGACGAGTGCGACGACGATATCGATAACGACACAGTTCCCAACGACACAGACAACTGCGATTTCGTCCCAAACCCCGACCAAGACGATCTTAATCAGGACGGAGTAGGCGATGCATGCGAAGGCGACAGAGACGGTGATGGCCACAGCGATGATGTAGACCTCTGCCCCGATACGCCAAGCGACCAGATTGATAACGAAGGCGACGGCATCGGCGATGAATGTGATGACGACGACGACAACGACGGTTTTCTTGATGTCGATGATCTCTGCCAGTTTGATGTGAGCTCTCAGGTCGACCTTGACGAAGACGGTATCGGCGATGAATGCGACGAAGATATTGATGGAGATGGGCACAACAACGATGTAGACCTCTGTCCGTCAGTTGCTAGTTCTCAAAACGACATCGACGGTGACGGAACGGGCGATGAATGCGACGACGACAAAGACGGCGACGGATTTAATAACGACGTGGACCTCTGCCCGTCGGTTACGAGCTCTCAAAACGACGTTGACGGCGATGGCATAGGCGATGAATGCGACGAAGATTTAGACGGAGACGGTTTTAACGACGACGTAGATCTATGCCCGTCAGTGCCAAGTACCCAAAGCGATATTGATGGCGACGGTATCGGCGATGAATGCGACGACGACATAGATGGCGACGGGTTCAGCAACGATGTAGACCTATGCCCGATAGTCGTGAGTTCACAAGGTGACCTTGACGGCGACGACACTGGCGACGAATGCGACGACGATATCGACGGCGACGGGTTCACCAATGACGTTGACCTATGCCCAATGGACGTGAGTTCGCAAGACGACCTCGACGGCGACGGAACAGGCGACGAATGCGACGACGATATCGACGGCGACGGGTTCACCAATGACGTTGACCTATGCCCAATGGACGTGAGTTCGCAAGACGACCTCGACGGCGACAGTATCGGCGATGAATGCGACGCCGATGATGACGACGACGACTTTCTCGATGTTGACGACAACTGCCCAGTTAACTTCAACCCCGGCCAGCGTGATAGTGACAGCGACGGTATGGGCGACCCATGTGATCCGGACGATGACAACGACACGATCCTAGACGGCCCCGACAACTGTAACCTCGTCGCAAATTTAGACCAGGCCAATAGCGATGGTGATTCCCACGGTGATGCGTGTGACAACTGCCCATTAGACGACAACGAAGACCAAGCCGACTCTGACGGTGACGATATTGGCGATGCCTGTACACCCTAGATAACCAACCGGCCACTCCAACCAGAATCTAACGCTGATAGGTTGCGCACCAGTGCTACTTAGAGATACCAACTTTCCATGTTCGCGGTCTCCCGTATCTTGGCATTTATCGCTTGCTTGGTTACGCTTGAATCAGCAACAGTCGCGGAGAAAACCCCATGGCGGGTAGGTTCAGCATTGGAGCTCCCCACCTGGCTGACGCTCGAGGCAGAATCCCGAATTCGGATTGCGCATCTTACCGACCAGTTCCGCTCAGGCTCGGACGGCAACCCCACAGCACTGTCCTTTCGTACTCGTCTATCCGCACAGATATCTACCAATGCATTTCGAGCCGGTCTCGAACTTCTCGACTCCAGAGTGTACGCGAATAGCGACACCCCGCTAAACACGACCCACGGCAACCCAGTGGACGTTCTACAGGCGTACATGGGTGTCCAAACCAATAACTTCATCAGTTATGGGGATGAGCTCAACCTCCGCGCAGGACGGCTTACAATGGATGTGGGAAGCCGTCGTCTCGTCGCACGTAACCGTTACAGAAACACCATCAACTCGTTCACCGGCGTGGACGTGGAGTGGACCAGCCCCAAAAAACACACGGCCCGTTTTTTCGCAGTCGTACCGGTCCGCCGCCGACCAGATGATCCAGCAGCGATCGAGAGCAACCAATTCAAATTCGACAAAGAAAACATCAACGCGTTTCTGGCGGGACTCTTCTACTCGGTACCCGATTTCCTCGAAGAAGGCTTCGACGTGGAAGCCTTCTTGGTTTCTCTCACTGAAACCGACGGCGACCAACCCTCCCGCAACCGACGGATCTACACCCCAGGTTTCCGTCTCATGAAAAAGCCGAAAGCGGGCCACGTCGACGGCCAGCTCGAAGCCATGCTTCAGGTTGGCACCTCTCGCGCATCGGCTTTGGATAACGACACCGATGATCTCGACCACCTGGCCTACTTTGCCCACGCCGAAGTCGGCTATACGTTTAGCGCCCCATGGCAACCGCGCCTAGCTTTCCAATACGACTTCGCAAGCGGTGATCGCAACCCCAACGACGGCAAGAGCAACCGTTTCGACACCCTGTTCGGCGCGAGGCGCTTTGACTTCGGCCCCACCGGAATTTACGGAGCTTTCGCCAGGACAAATATCAACACGCCCGGACTCCGCGTTCGACTAGCCCCTACCTCAGCGATAGACGGCTTCGTAGCTCATCGACTGTTTTGGCTGGCGGCAAAACGAGACACCTGGACAACGTCTGGCCTCCAAGATCCAACCGGAGAATCGGGGCGGTTTATCGGCCAACAAATCGAGGGGCGGGCACGTTTTCAGATTGTCCCAGGAAATGTAAGGCTGGAAACTGGCGCTGCGTATTTCATACCGGGTAGTTTCGCGAAAAATGCAGCCACTTCCCCCACTGAAACTGCGTTACTTTTCTATACCCAGCTGGTCCTAACGATATGAGTTTCATCGCCAGATTCGCTTCGTTTGCTTTTCTAGCCCTCGCCCTTGTGCCAGCGTGCTCAAGCAAATCCAGTAACAAAAACGAGCTCACGGTTTTCGCAGCAGCGTCGCTCACCGACGCGTTTAAAGCCATCGTCGCCGATTTTGAAACGGCAAATCCGACAACAAAAACCTTGCTGAATTTCTCTGGAAGCCAAAGCCTTCGCACACAAATCCAAAATGGCGCACAGCCGCAGGTCTTTGCATCCGCCAACAGCAAACATATGGACGTCCTCCAGAACCAGAATCTCGTCGAGGCGCCGGTCATCTTTGCTCAGAACAAACTCGTTCTCGTGGTTCCAAAGGGAAATCCACTCGGATTAAAAAGCATAAGAGATTTGGAAAAAGTTAAGCGACTGGTCCTAGCTGGAAGCGAAGTCCCGGCTGGTGCCTATGCCGACCAAGTTCTGGCTCGCGCTGGGGCTGCATACGGGAAGAACTTCTCCCAGACAGTAAATAGGCACATCGTTTCTCGGGAGAATCATGTACGGCAAACACTTCAAAAGGTGGTTCTTGGCGAAGCGGATGCTGCCATCGTGTACGCGACCGACGCTATTGCCTCTAAGTCCGAAATTGTGGCGATTGAAATCCCCGACGACATTAATATCGTTGCCTCGTACCCAATCGCGGTGGTTTTAGGCGAAAAGGCGTCCGCAGGAAGGGAATTTGTGAGATTCCTCGGTTCCGACCGAAGTGCGAAAATCCTGCGCCAATACGGGTTTAGTGTACCGGCCAAGTAATCACGCTTGCGGCGTGTTCGTGTGTCGTTTAGGTTATTACCTGCGAGACAACGCGGCATGGACGTAAACCACCAAATAGAAGTTTTCTACGACGGAGATTGCCCCCTGTGCATGCGGGAAATCAATTTCCTAAAGCGACGTAAGAGGAGCAATCTTATTCGGTTCACTGACATCTCGCAGCCTAACTTTAAGGCAGCAGAATACGATATTGCCCATGAAGACTTCATGGCGAAAATAAAAGGCCGCATGCCCGACGGCACTTTTATCGAAGGTGTCGAAGTTTTTCGGCAGCTTTACTCAGCAGTCGGGTTCGGATGGGTTGTCGCTATCACGCGTCTGCCAGGCCTTTCCCATTTGCTAAACATCGGCTATCGGTGGTTCGCCAAAAACCGTCTACGCATCACGGGTCGTTGTCCGGAAGACAAGTGCGTTCCCGAAGCGAAGCTCTAGCTTTTTCGCAACTTTTTCACTGGGCGTCCTGTCTTCAACAGGGTGTTGCATACCCCAGACGGAAAGTTCGAATCGAACCAAAGTACAACAGAGCCTTCTGAGCTAAGCCCCTAACGATAAAACCAATGCGCAACTGAGGTTAGTCTCACTTTTCTTGGCCTTCTGGTTGCTCTTAGTAGGGGCGTGAGGTTGGTAGAGCGAGCCAGGAGACGAGGGGTAGTTTGTCTCTTGGCTTGCTTTCTTTTCCCAACCGCCGGGGGCTGCTTACCTCAATCTGGACATAACGGGTCTCAGGATTTCTGTCGGGTGGCAGATGCGCAGTTGGGTAGTTTCCAAACTCCCCAAGGAATCATAAAAGCTTCATACCAACGCAAAGGGGAATACGCCCTTGTCGGAGGTGACATGCTTATGCCGCCCCCCGTAGACGAAGACACCGTTTTCTTGTCTACCAGTGCGGACTGGATTGGAACCTGGAACAACGGCGAAGTCCCATATGAGTTTGCCCAAGGCACTTCGTTCAGGGCTCAACAAGCCGGCACAGAGGCCATCGATCTTTGGAACAGTCTCTCCGCTCAAACCGGCCTCCGTTTCGTGCCGAGGAATGGTGAGCAAGATAGGGTTCGTATTGGAAGCTCTGAGCCTGGTTGTTTTGCTGTTTTTGGCCGAGTGAGAGGCGCGCAACCGGTCAATCTGGGCCCGGGCTGCGAGGACGTAAAAACTGCTGCTCATGAGCTAGGTCACGCTATTGGCCTCGCACACGAGCACCAGAGGCCGGACCGCTCCCAATACGTCAATATTAATTTCCAACTCCTACCCCCAGAAATTCGCTACTCCTGGGAGGTGGTCGAGTATTCCACCACCACAACTCCCTACGATTTGTTCTCCATTATGCACTACCCCTCACGTGCGGGAAGTCCCACAGGCCAACCAATCATCGTACCAGTTGACAGGTCCATTAGTGTCAACTCCGTTGGTGAGACTGGGCGCCATGGAGGCATTACCGATGGCGACATTTTAGGCGTCGCCCAAATCTACGACGGCCCAGGCCCAAACACTTTTCCGCCCTCCACTGTGCCACCCGGCAACGGCGGGGGTACACCGACCGAGACAGGCACACCGAGAGGCACCACACCAAGTTGTATTTAATCTAGGACATGTACGAGGGCGGCAGAGGTTATGGGGATGACCTCTGTCCGCCCGACTACGCTCTAGGCGATGCCGCGCTGCTCAGCTCGGTCAGCAAGATAGTCTTCATAGGAACTGGGCCTGGGAACAATGCCCTTGGGACCGATGTCAATTACTCGAGTCGCAATCGTCTGGTTGAATTCCACGTCGTGGGAGGAAAACAAAAGCGTACCCGGAAATTTAATAAGTGACCGGTTCAGTGCGGTGATCGACTCCAGATCGAGGTGGTTGGTTGGACCGTCCAAGATCATCGTATTCCGGTTCTCCAACATCAGTTTAGAAAGCATGCAACGGACTTTCTCTCCACCAGAGAGCACAGAGACCGACTTCTTGGTCTCATCACCGGTGAAGAGCATCCTGCCTAGGAATGTACGAATAAACGACTCAGATTTATCTTCTGAATATTCTCGAAGCCAGTCGACCAAATCAGTGTCCCGCGAGAAGTAGTCAGTGTTTTCTTTAGGGAAATAGGAATGCCGAGCCGAGCTTCCCCATAAGACCTTTCCCTTTGCTGGTTTCGCTTCCCCCGCCACAACTTCTAGAAACGCAGTAACAAGGCGTGAGTCGTCGGAAACAAAAACGATCTTCTCTTCACGTCCGACTTGCAGAGAAAGGTTTTCGAAAAGAACTTCCCCTCCTTTTTCGACGCTGAGCTTATCAATCGTCAAGAGATCTTTGCTCTTCATCTTTTCCGGTTCAAACACAATATGAGGGTGTTTTCGTGTGCTCGGTTTGATGGAGGAAATATCCAGTTTGTCCAACATGTTTTTGCGAGCGGTCGCTTGTTTAGACTTAGACGCATTGGCGGAAAAGCGCCGAATGAAAGCTTTGAGTTCCTTTGCCTTGTCTTCGGTTTTGCGACTCTGTTCTCTCTTTAGGCGTAAATTTAACTCGCTTGCCTGTTGCCAAAAATCGTAATTCCCAGTGTACAGCGTAATGTTTTGGAAATCGATATCGGCCGTATGGGTACAAACGTGATTTAAGAAGTGCCTATCGTGGGACACGACGATCACGGTATTCTTGAAATCTGCGAGAAAATCCTCAAGCCACAAAATAGAGCTAACGTCGAGGTGGTTTGTCGGCTCATCTAAGAGCAGAATATCCGGATCGCCAAACAGTGCTTGCGCAAGTAACACCTTGATCTTGTCATTGTCGTCAAGATCACTCATTTTTTTTGTATGGACGTCGACAGGTATTCCCAGACCACAGAGAAGTTCGCCAACCTGAGATTCCGCTTCCCAACCACCCAAATCGGCAAACTCCGATTCCAGCTCGCCTGCAAGGACACCATCCTCTTCTGAGAAATCCGGCTTATTGTAAAGTGCGTCCTTGTCGTTCTTGACTTTAAAAAGACGCTCGTGCCCCATCATAACAGTCGTCAAGGCATCGGAATCGTCGTAAGCAAAGTGGTCTTGCTTTAGAACACTCATACGGTACTTCTGAGGAATACTGATGGTCCCAGTGCTGGTCTCTATTTCGCCCGAGAGCATTTTGAGGAACGTCGATTTACCGGCGCCATTCGCTCCGATTAGGCCGTAGCAATTCCCCGAGGTGAATTTTAGGTTCACATTCTCAAAAAGGATCCGGCTGCCGAATGAGAGAGAAACATCTTGTGCAGTTATCACGGTGGTAAGGCTCCTTTGCACGTGCTGGGAAGATTTTCAAGGCTGTTTCCCTTCCCTTGGGCCACAGGCATGAGAACCTATCTAAAGAAGCGGTTGCGAAGTTGGGGCCCGCCAGTAGTAGACTCAGCGGATGTCGACAGACGGAGAAGATTTTGCATCGATGCTCGCCGAATTCGAGAGCTCCGCAGACGGTTCCAAAAACAAGCGGAACCGCAAGATATCCGTTGGTCAGGAAGTTTCAGGCACAGTTATTTCCATCGGAGCAGAGAACGTTTTCGTTGATATCGGAGCGAAGTCTGAAGGTGTATTAGCCAAATCCCAAGTCTCCGATCCCGAGGGAAAAGTTCTCGTAGCGGTCGGCGAACAAGTAACCGCCAGAGTAGTCAATGACGGAGATCGTTCAGGTACCATCATTCTTCAACGCGGCGTTAGCAAAGGTCCCGATCTAAATCTGGCCCTCAGCCAAGCTTACGCAGCAAAGATGCCGGTTGACGGCACAGTAAAGGCAGTCAACAAAGGCGGGTTCGAGGTAGAAGTCGCGGGCACTCGAGCCTTCTGCCCCATTTCTCAAATCGACAATCAGTTCGTGGAAGATGGAGCGGCATTTGTCGGGAAAAGTTTCTCGTTCCAAATTACGCGTCTGGAAGCCGACGGACCCAAGGGGCCCAATATTGTTCTGTCACGTAGAGCGCTACTCGACGCTGAACGGGCCAAAGCCGCCAGAGTGACACGAGAAAACTTAGCGCCTGGAGCTGTAATCACCGGACGTGTGATTTCTCTAAAGCCCTACGGTGCATTCGTCGACATTGGTGGCCTCGAAGGAATGCTTCATATCAGCGAACTCGGGCACACACGAGTCGAAGATCCAGCCGACTTACTTCAAGTGGGGCAAGAGCTTCAGGTAGCCGTACTTAAAGTAGAGAAAACCGACAACCCAAAGCGACCGGAAAAGATCAGTCTGTCGCTAAAGTCCCTGGCCCAAGACCCATGGTCCGAGGTCGAGGAACGTTTCTCGGTTGGTTCACAAGTAGATGGACCGGTTGTTAGGATTCAACCATTCGGCGCGTTTGTCGAATTGTCACCGGGACTGGAGGGCCTAGTGCACATCAGTGAAATGGGCGAAGGGAAACGACTCCAGACGCCGCGTGACGTTGTTCGCGTTGGGCAAGCTGTCAACGTAACCATCCTCTCTATCGACTCCAAGGAGCGGCGTATTTCCCTGTCTATGGATGCGGCTGGACGAGACGCTGCCGCGCGCGAAGAAGCAGAAGCGATAGCTGGCCACAAAGGCCAGACTCCAAAGACCTTGGGAACCTTCGCCGATTTACTAAAAAAAGTGTGAACGCCCGTATTCTTAATCACTTAACCGGAAACGCTCATGCTGCGGTGGTTTTTGCGCCTGCTTCGCGCTACCAACCCGCCTATGAGATTTAGCCGTAAGTTTTTACTTGGAATCGCGCTTTTTGGTTTCGGTTGTGGCGGCAGCAACACTGGAACGCAAACTGCGACCAACTCACAGGAGCAAGCAGATATGCCAGTAGAGAACCCTCTACCGAACAACCCCCTCCTCGCAGAATGGGTCGGCCCCTACGGTGGGTTGCCTCCATTTGCCAAGGCGAAGAACGAACACTTCAAGCCGGCCCTAGAAGCAGCTATGGCTATGCAACTCGAAGAAATCGATATCATTGCGAACTCAAACGAACCTGCAACGTTTGACAACACGATTGCTGCACTGGAGCTAGCAGGCAAACCCCTAGAACAGGTCTTTACGGTTTACGGCGTATTCGCCTCGACTATGAACACACCAGAGTTTCAAGAGATCGAGCGCGACATGGCGCCAAAGCTGGCCGCATTTTCCGACAAAATTACCCAGAATAAGAAGCTCTTCGACCGAGTAAACACGGTGTACGAAGGCAAAGAAAAGCTAAACCCGGAGCAGAAACGACTCACTTGGGACCATTACCAAGGATTTACAAGGGCCGGAGCGAAATTAAACGAGCAAGCCAAACAGCGAATGCGTGAGCTCAACCAACGTCTGGCGACCCTTTACACAGAATTTTCCCAGCACGTTCTCGCCGACGAAAACGACCACATGTTGCTCTTGGAAAAGAAGTCCGACCTTGCAGGGCTTCCCCCTTCCTTTACGACCGCCGCTGCAGAAGCTGCAAAGGCAAAGGGCAAAGACGGAAAATGGGCCATTTTGAATACCCGCTCCAGCATGGAGCCTTTCCTAACGTACTCAGACAAACGAGACCTACGAGAGACTGTATGGCGCACCTACTACAACCGTGGTGACAACGGCGATAAGAACGACAACAACGACATTATCGCCGAAATTCTTACGCTCCGAGCAGAGCGAGCCAAATTATTGGGCTACGAAACTCATGCCCACTGGCGCCTTGAAAACACCATGGCAAAAACGCCAGAGCGCGCAATGGAACTCCTTGAGGCGGTATGGAAGCCAGCAACAGCCCGAGTCGCTCTTGAAGTGAAAGACATGCAACGCCTCGCCAACAAGTCTGGCAAGAAGCACAAAATCGCCCCTTGGGATTACCGCTACTACGCGGAAAAAGTCCGCAAAGCGAAGTACGACTTGGATGCCTCGGAGGTCAAACCCTACCTTCAACTCGCCAAACTTCGTGAGGGCATGTTTTGGGTAGCGGGTGAGCTCCTTGGACTGTCGTTCTCCAAAATCGATGGCGTACCGGTTCATCACCCCGACGTAACTGTCTACGAGGTGAAGAACGAAAAAGGTGACCATGTCGGCCTCTGGTACTTTGATCCCTACGCCCGCGAAGGCAAGCGCTCTGGCGCTTGGATGAACGCGTATCGAGATCAGCACAGGCTCAACGGAAACGTTACGACCATCGTGTCCAACAATTCTAACTTCCAAAAAGGAAAACCGGGTGAACCAGTCCTAATCAGTTGGACTGATGCGGAGACGCTTTTTCACGAGTTTGGTCACGCCCTCCACGGACTGAGCTCAAATGTTACATATCCGTCGCTCTCTGGAACTTCAGTGGTTCGCGACTACGTTGAGTTTCCTTCCCAGCTCCTCGAGCATTGGCTGTCTACACCTGAGGTATTGAACCGCTTCGCACTTCACTACAAAACCGACAAACCAATTCCCAAAGCGCTGATCAAGAAAATTGAGAAAGCTGCGACTTTCAATCAAGGTTTCGACACAGTCGAGTACCTAGCCAGCGCTCTAATTGACATGAAACTCCATCTGGCTGGCGGCAACCGAATCGATCCGGACCGATTTGAAAAAATTACTCTTGAAGCGATGAATATGCCGAAGGAAATCGTAATGCGTCACAGGACGCCGCAATTCAGCCATATTTTCGCTGGCGATGGATACTCAGCGGGCTACTACAGCTATCTGTGGTCTGACACGTTAACCGCCGATGCATTTGAAGCGTTTACCGAAGGAAAAGGCCCTTACGATAAAGCCGTCGCTAAACGTCTCTACGACAACGTGTTCTCGGTCGGAAACACCGTTCCGCCAGAAGAAGGCTACAAAGCCTTCCGAGGACGAGACGCGAAAATTGATGCACTAATGCGCAAACGTGGATTCCCGCTCTCCGGCAAGAAGCGCTGATAGAAAAACCGATACTACCAATCTCTGAGAGCCTCCTCATCGGGGGCTCTTTGTCATTGGAGGCCTTTCATTAAACGACCGGCAAGATTTCTCCGTCGGCAGCAACTTGCTTGAGAGCTCTAGGGATAGAGGCCACCACTACAGAAAAGACGGCCTCAACAAGATCTTTCTTAGCGGATCTTCGATGATGAACCAGGCTGACCTCCCGCGTTGGCGTTCGATTTTCAAATGCACGTACAGAACTTTGACGAATCGATTTAGGTAACGTTCGCGCATAACTCTCGGGAATAAGCGTGTATCCCTCAGAAGAATCAATTAAATGACGAATTGTCTCAAAACTTCCCGCTGCGAAGCGCACAGATCCCATATGTGTTCGATCTTGGAAGCCGCAGAAATTTACCACTTGCGTCCGAACACAGTGCCCGTCCTCCAATAACCACATTTTTGAAGACTCTAGATCGGCAACCTCTACACTCTCGCCAGAGTCCGGCAGCTCTCGGGGGTTCGAGTAAAGATAGAAAGGATCATAGAACAAGACCTCCTCTACCAGGTTTCCCTCTCCTAAAGGAGTTGCCAGAATTGCCGCATCAAGACGACCTTGCCCAATTTCCGCTATAATCTCATCGGTTGGTCGTTCGAAAATTGCCAACTCAACTTTGGGATACGCTTCTACGAATGAGGACAAAAACCAGGGCAGCACATAGGGAGCGAGTGTTGGAATGATTCCGAGGGCAAAGTTGCTCGCGACTTCTGACAAATCGCCCGCCGCCATACGCAACAGATTGTCATGCGCACTGACGACCGCACGTGCTTGTTCAATTACTGCCCTACCTCGCTCCGTTGGAGCCACAGGCTTTGCTAGGCGATCAAAAATGGTTAATCCAAGCTCGGACTCGACCTTTTGAATCTGTGTGCTCAAGGTCGGTTGGGAAACGCCGGCAAGCGCCGCGGCGCGCCCAAAATGGCCAGTCTGATGAACAGCGAGTACGTACTGAAGTTGAGCAATCGAGGGCACTGGTAGCCCGTGTCTATCAAAACTACTTTTTGATTCAAAAGAATGAACCAAGATTGGTGAGGCGTCTCATTCCGCCCAGCGTTAAGGACAACGCAAAAGCGTATAGTTTTCGGCACCTTACAAAGAAAGGCACAGTTTCCCCTCAGAAGAGCAATAGCGAGCGTTTATCGAGGGCCGCTTTAATTTCAAAAGAAGGCGCGGTTTCCAAGGCCGAGAGGCAGTGTCATCGTTTTCGATACACCCGTTAGGTTTTAGCCGTCTACCGGCGAGGCAACAGCGTTGGTAATTACATAGTCGAAGCAGAGGCAACGCTTCATACCAAACGCGACTCCGGCAATTTTCAAGAAATGGGCCGGCGCCGCACGGGAGAGCTTCGCCCAGAAATCACCAACAATCATCAATCAACCAAAAGAAAGAAAAACCATGAAACATCTTACACGAACCCTTCTGTCTATGTCCCTTGTACTCTCAATTGCTTGCGATTCTGATGGCGCAACCGAAGTGAACCCTGACGCTTCGTCCGTGAACACTCAGCCGACTCCAGCAGAAAAGGAAACCAACACGATTGCCGATATTGCCGCTAACAATGCGGATTTCAGCACACTAGCTGGCGCCCTTGCTGCAACAGGTTTAGATGAAGCATTGCAAGGCGAAGGACCTTTTACTGTTTTCGCTCCTACCAACGCTGCATTCGACCTTCTTCCTGAAGGAC
>CAYPIX010000061.1:0-24086 GCA_964410875.1 uncultured Kofleriaceae bacterium | reverse complement strand
CGTCAAGCGAAAGAAGACGCTAAAGAAAAAGCGCGCCTGCAAAAAGAAGCAGAAAAAGAAAAAGCGCGATTGAAGAAAGAGCGCGAGCGAGAGAAGGCCCGCGCCAAAAAAGAGCGCGAGCGAGAAAAGATTCGAAAGCAGAAAGAGCGGGAGCGCGAACGCAAACAGCGTGAGCGGGAAAAGGCACAGCTCAAAAAGCAGCGTGAACGAGAAAAGAAAGCACGTGAACGCGAACGTGCTCGTGAGAAGAAAGAGCGCGAAAGACTTAGGCGTACGGGTGGTAAAAAGTCCGTTGCCTCGACTCGACGAACCGGTGGCAAGAAGTCGGTTCCATCAGCTCGGAAAAAAACCACAAAAAAGCGAGCTACTGCTTCCAAGAAACGTAAGCCTGCGTCCAAGCGCAAGGCCAAACGCTAGACTCCCTTTCTAAGCTAGGGCATGCTGAGAACATGACCACGTCAGATTTTCCGTACCTCCACGGTTTCTCCAAAGAGGAACAAGTTCGGCTGCGGGAACAGGCTGCGTTTGCTGAGCATGCTGTCTACCAAAACCTCGACTTTAGCGAGGTGAAGCGGTTGCTCGAAATTGGTTGCGGGGTCGGTGCTCAGACCGAAATTCTATTGCGACGGTTCCCAGAGCTTTCAATCGTTGGGATTGACAGCAGCGTGCGCCAGCTCGAGGCGGCGAAAATAAACCTAAGCGATGCCATTGGTCGAAAGCAGGTCGAAATTCATGAGATGGACGCGGCAAAGCTAAATCTAACCGGAACCTTCGACGCCGCGTTTATTTGCTGGCTACTCGAGCATGTCCCAGAACCATTGCGAGTTCTAAGCGAAGCACGTCGGGTCCTTAGTCCAGGCGGACAAATATGCGTAACAGAGGTAATGAACCACACCTTCTTCCTCGAACCCTACTCGCCCAACACTTGGAAGTACTGGCAGGCTTTTAATGATTTTCAGCACGAACAAGCCGGTGATCCTTTTGTTGGAGCAAAACTGGGTAATCTGCTTTCAGCTTCGGGCTTCGGCAACATCGAAACCAATGTCCGGCAGTGGCACTGGGACAACCGTGAGCCCAATAAGCGAAAGCGCTTTCTTGAATATTGGTCGGACCTACTTCTGTCAGCTGCCGGTCAGCTGCTGAGCGCGGGTGCAGTGGACAGCGAAACTATAGAAAAAACACGCGAGGAACTAGAAACCGTTCGTCACGACCCCAATGCAGTATTCATGTACGCCTTTATGCAGGCGCGGGCTACCCGGCATTAAACTGCGACAAGCCAATAATCAAACACTCTAAGCTCGCAAAGCTAAGGGAAGTGATGGTCAAGACTGTTCCAAGGGTTCTGGGCCCCACTCTGTGTTTCGAACCAAAAAACGCGACTGCGTGGAGCAGTCTGCCAAGGGGAAGAAAAATCATCGCCAGGTACCACCAGATTCCCGGCTGGTCCTGTGTAACCTCGACCATAAAAAGTAGCAAAATCACAAACGGCACGTATTCGGAAAAGTTTGCGTGCCCCCGTACTCGACGTGCCAAGCGTTCATTCCCGCCCGAGCCAAACCCAATCTGTTCTCTGCGACGAATGCCGATCACAGCTAGGCTTAAGCAAATGTAGAGGATGGCCAACGCGCCACCTAAGGCTAAAGAGAACGGTGCATGCACATGTCGACTCTATGACGGTGTTCCCCCGCCCTCAACAAACCTGATCACCTCTGATCAACACGCAAATTTTCCATTATCCTTTTTGGGCAAAAACTTGCCCGCGGGAGCGGGAACGAGTTTTATAAGTACATGCACAAGGCCTGTTCAAGCTGTGGCAATTCGTTCTCGCCGGCTTTCGTCTTTCAGGTCGCCGTGACCCCTGATCGGGAACGTCATTACTTCTGCACTCTAGAGTGTCGAAAAGCAGGTTTGGGGGAACCATCGCGGGGGCAGAAGGCACGTAAAGTAGCGATTTTAAATCAAAAGGGAGGAACTGGGAAAACAACAACCTCAGTCAATCTATCTGCCGGTTTGGCGGAGAAAGGAAACAAGGTCTTGCTCGTCGATACTGACGCGCAAGGCAACGTTGGGGTCTCTCTCGGAATCTCGGGTGAGAAGACCCTCTATCATTGTCTAGTAGAAGGAGCGGATATAGATGATGTCGCTGTCCCGGTTCGCCAGGATTTCGACGTTATTACAGCCGGAGCTACGCTTGCAGCAGCGGAGATCTGGTTGGCACGACAGAACGGCGATGCGCGTTCCAAAATCCTCACGCGGCGTTTTAACCGCATGATGGTTGGAGCCCGGTATGACTATGTCTTACTGGATTGCGGACCGTCTCTGAACTTACTTAATCAAAATGCGTTGAACTTTGTGGATGAAGTAGTCGTACCAGTAGCGTGCGATTACCTAGCCCTCGTCGGAGTGAAACAGGTGCTCAAAACCATTCGAGATGTAGAAAGACACCTAAATCACAAAGTCGAAGTCACAGCCGTATTGCCCACCTTCTTTGATGGGCGCACCAGGCTGGGTCGCGAAGTTCTAGGCACGTTGAGAGAGCACTTTCAGGAAAAGTGTCTGTCACCTATCCGCCTCAATACTAGATTGGCTGAGGCCCCGAGCCATAAGAAGACGATATTCGAGTATGCCCCCTATTCGAATGGTGCCGAGGATTACGGTGCAGTCGTCAATTGGATGAGCGGAAACGTTCATTCGAACCATCAACAACCAA
Organism: uncultured Kofleriaceae bacterium; assembly: GCA_964410875.1. Classification (GTDB taxonomy): domain Bacteria; phylum Myxococcota_A; class Polyangia; order Haliangiales; family Haliangiaceae; genus CAYPIX01. The sequence continues at coordinate 21,376 of CAYPIX010000061.1, read as the reverse complement.
CCAACCCAAAGGCCGCGTAATGGGTACGCGCGGCACAAAGGAGCCTGGACCTATGTCAGAAGCAAGAATCCTCAAGCATGATCCCTTGAGCGATACAGACGCCATACTTCGCGAGGAGTACTACGGTAAACCGAGTGAAAATGATGAGCGACCAATAAGCAACCCAACTGCTGCAGCGCCTCGGCGTACTAAAAAACCAAAACCCACCCATTACAAGGTGGTTTGTATCTCTCTCTATACTAAAGACATAGAGAGTCTTGAAGAGAAGGTCGCGGAATTAAAAAAACGTGGCTATACGCGTGCAAACAAATCCCAATTGATTCGTTTTGCACTCGATCAACTCGATCTAGATCGGCTGCCTCCACCTCACCCGTAGAGACACCGAATTAACTAAGTAGTACCGCAGTAAGTTGTAAAAGGATGTAGTTGTAAATGTTGTATATATCTTTTTGACCCAGCCTCTCGAGGCTGGGTTTTCAATTTTTCGGGGCCCAATATCGACAAAGAAACCGTCAAGCTTCGACGGTCAGGCTGTCAGAGACTTGACCATATTCAGCGTTTCCACAGGCTCTGGACGAGAAGTGTAGTCGGCGCTGAACTCTGCGGCGCGAATAATTCCACCTTTGTCGACTACAAAGCGGCCGGGAAGAGGAAGCTCCCACTTCTTCGATCCGTTCGCCGATTCCAAATTTATCCCAAAAGACCCGTAAAGTTTCTGGAGGTCTTCAGGAAGAGTCTGTTTGAGATCTAAGCGATCGGCAAACTCATTTTCCTTGTCGAAAAGAATTTCGAATTCCAGGTTTTTCTCCGAGATTAACTGGCGGCTATTCGCACTAATTTCTGGCGAAATTGCCACCATCGTTGCCGATAACTTCTGAAACTCGCTATTGATGACGTTTAGAGCATCCAGCTCTAAGTTACAGTAGGGTCACCACTTGCCTCGAAACAAACTAATAATTAACGGGCCCTGCTGAAGCAATTGACTCGAATTGACAGTTTTGCCCTTGGAGTCGGGCAAGGAAAACTCAGGCCATTTATCACCAACTTTAGGCACCTTCCGCGAAGGAATCGAATCAATTAGTGCCTTAGTAGAAGCACCGACGATTTCGAGTGCTTCTTTGGGCACTTTCTTGAGGAAGCCCGCTTTGTACTCGTCCAACTGCTCTTTTAACGATGCCATGCGGTGCATTCTAGCCCGCACCAAGTTACAAAAGGAAACCAGTACACTGTTCAAGATAGCGTTTATTTGCTTTCACATTTCGAGCTACTGAGGGGTTATTAAAGACATGAAAACCATTTCGGCATTTTTGCTCAATCCAAAGTTACTAGGCACTTTCATAGGAGCAACAGCTTTCCTCTTTTTTATGTCAGAGCCGGGGTTCGCCGAAAGCATTCCACAGCTCGCCGGTGATGCTGAATGGGTATCCCAAGAATCGGCAGATTGTGTGGGTGGGGAGAAAGCAGCGCCCGTAGTGTTTTCAACTACAGATATACGTGACTACGAAAAGCCCCCTTCGGAGCGAAAAACAGCCTTTCGCGTGGGGGACCGTGTGTTTGTACGCCCGTTTTTTCAAGAACCCCTAGCAGCGATGTTGACCAAACGTGGTTTAGATGGAGCTATTGAATTTCATTGGTCTGTGGATCGCCGAGATTTTGTGAAGATTGATGCGTCGGTCATGAAGTACGCCCCGGGAATGTCGACTAAGACAAAGGAGGTAAACATCATGCTTCCAAAAGAAAACGGTCAAACCCATACCGTTTACGTATCCGTCTACGGGAAATCCGCCAACAGCAAGACCGGAAAGTACGACCAGATACTTTCCTGCGGTTCCTTCACATACGGAGAGGGACCGCGAGTTAAGAATAAGAGCGACAAGGAGCTTACTTCCACTCTTAAGAATGTGTCTATTCGGGGGTTCAAGCCTCAAGGCGCTCCCTCAATCGGAGTTCTCAGACAGTATTCAGATACCACAGAGGTCAACTCGACCTTGAAAACGAAGCCTAAACGTTGTTTTGTGGTTGCCGCCGCTGTGGACTACAAGGATGCCCTCGCGGGACGCGCGTCGTTGGGATCTAAGCGCATGCCCATGAAGTGGGATAACAAAAAGGGTGTACTCCTAAGTGACGCTCAATGCGCGAATGGCTGGTCTAAAGAGTTAGCGCTCTCTGTTATCGCTGAACGAGCAAACCCCCACTACCCTCGGACCGAATTGCAAGCCCGCGCAGCTGTCCAGGTGTTTTCGAAACAGGCAACAAAGGCAGAGATCAAAGACGTACTGCAAAAAACGAAAGCGCGCGGTGAAAAAGCGGCTCGCGAAAACAGGAGACGCGTATGTAAAGAATGTTTTGGAGACCGGGACTCCTGTTACCAACGCCACGGCCTAACTCCCAGCGATTGCGGTCTCTAAGGCCAAGCCTTACGCGCTAAAAATACGCACCGAGTCCGAAGAGAAGTGAATGCGACATATCTACTCGACTTGCATTGGCTGCGTCATGCCCGCGCTGCGACGCCAAGACACCATTCCAGTTGGTTGCAGCTCGATAAAACTGGTAGTCCGCAGTGAAGTGCAGAGATTTCTTCCACTGGTAATTTCCATTCAAAGCCAAGAAGATCGCGTTCGCCGATGAGCTAGCTCCGTCCTCTAAACCAGCAGTTTGTTTTCTGGTAGTACCCAGAAACGGGAGCATAAAATCCAACTTTGCCCGAGCAGAGATTTTTCTAGCCGTTTTTCCTGAACCTAGTCGAGGAGCTTCAACTCCAAAGCCCAGCTTGGGGCCAAAAAGAGCTTCAGAAGGTAAGCGAGCCGCATTGAGCTGCGCTGGCTCAACCGTACTTCTATCCACTGACATTTGACCTAAATATGCTCCCAAACGGCCATAGGCGGCAAGACCAGTAGCCGATCCGAATTTATAGCCAACCTTTCCCATGACATCCACATTGATGTTGGTAAAGCCAATCGTCTCGTCCATGAATCTGATGCCAGGAATAGCCTTGCCAAGTGCTACGCGAGCGTCTGCCCCTAACAGGATCTTTTCACTGAAGTCGTAAAGAAAATCACCACCGAGCCCCAGTGTTGCGGCGTTCGCGCCTATGACGTAATTACCAAGAGGTTGCTGGCTTGCGCTGGAGAATTTTTGGGACAACGTACTTAGTCCGAGATTTGCGAAAGCCGACTTAGTGACTTTCTGGTACCGGTAAGCTTCCGAAGACCCAATATCTATTTCCAGTTCATCAAAACGCTCATTATCTCTGCTCGCAGAAGTGGAACTGGTAGGTCGGCTTGACCGGGCGGGCTCTCGAGTTCGGACTATCCGAACGTCCTCAGCATAAATCCAACCTTTCTTTCCAGACCTATGCTCAACCAGATACCATTTGCGCTTCTCCTTAAAAATCGCAAGGACTTCTCCTTTTGAGACAATCTCAATCGGTTCAGAATTCTCACTGGCTTTCGCGAATAGATCCGTTTCCGACACTCTAACTTCGACACTCTTTCGAGCTGGTTGAGACTCGCGAGGAGCTCTGTCGATAGGCTTCAATTTTTCGCCCCGTTCTTCTGGGCCTTCGAGAAAGTCACCGGCGCCATCCCGTACGGTGTCGGCCCCCGCCCGATCTCTCGGCGCCTCTTTTGCACTATCTTTTCGATCTCTTCCTTCTACAAAAGAAACTTCGCGCCCCCTAGAAGGTCTACGTTCCTTGGAAACCGCTAAGTTGGAACGAGTTATCCACCCGGTGCGACCATTGACCCGCACCTTGTACCAACGGCCTTCCTTGCGAAGCACAAGGAGCTCGGCCCCTCGTCTTGCCTTGGTAACTACCCGAGACTGCTCTCCCATGTCGGAAAACACCTTGGTATCTCGTTTTGTTCTAACAGTTTCCGCGCTTACCGAGAAAGGAAGCAGAAACAAGAAGCCGGCTAAACAGAAACTACCGTACGACTTTTTCGCTGTAAGCCTACTACGCACCCTTTCCAAGCATAGCTTAGAAAAGACGCTAGCGCTTCTATCGCATTGTAAATCGCCTTATAGCCCGCACTTTTATGTAGGTCCCTGTACACTGCTATGCGCGAAGCAAAAACACGTACAGATCGTAAAAAACGTGAGCGTAGACCGCATGTGCCAGGGATCGGAAGTAGAAGATGAGACCGAAAGCCGCACCCGCCACAATGCGATAAAAGAAGCTCTCCACGCGGAAAAGCTCTCCGTTCGCGCCAAGATGGTGCGCAAAGGAGAATAGAACCGATGACACAAGGAGAGAAACTCCAACGGCGACCGCCCGGGAACAGTCAAGCTTGCACAAAACGAGAAATAAACCGCCCATGATTCCAAGCCGAAACACCAATTCTTCATAGACGCCAGCACCGAGAGAAATAACAACAGCCTGAAAGACATCGCTCAAGGAGTGCTCCGAGATACTCAGGCCGAAAACAGGGTCCATTACCAATACAATCACACTGCCAAGAGTTAAGGCATAGATCGTTGATTCCAGAACCAGAGGAACCCATTCCTGAAGCGGAAGGCGGTCTTCGTGCCAAATTAGCCACAAAATAAATGCGTAGGCCATTCCAAGCCCACCTTGAAACGCCAAATAAAGCTCGTGATTCCCCTCCAAGACTTCAAGCAGTACTCGGGTAACGAAGTCAACCCCATTCAAAGACTGAGTAAAAGCAACTCCTGTGTGATAGGCGAGAAAGAGCGGAAAAATAAATAGAAGGCTTAACGCCAAATCACCATAGCCGACAGAGAGCCTCTTCTTGCGTCGCCTAGCTGGCAAGGGCGCCCTCGCATTCGTCAAATCCAGAAAGTGCCTGAGGTACCAAACGGTCGACCGACGGCGCATCCCTAGGCCCCAGTACTGCAGAAATGGTCATATTCGATCCGCGAAAGGTATCTTCCGCAAACCGTAATTTTTCCCAGTTCTGAAGTCTATCTGCACTCACCTCGGACCAGAGGCTTTGAAAAATTCGATGCCGAACCTTCCAGTCTTTTCTCCCAATTGTAGGGTGTCCGTCTTTGAAATCCTTACGCGCGCCTGCGATCGTCTTGGCAATCGCACCAATACCAGTCAAAACCATGCCATTGCGAATTTTCGCAGAGACCAAAAGCAGCCCAGAAGCACGGAGGAGACAAACAGTCGCCCCGACAGATTCTATTCCGAAGCTGTGGCGCTGGATATCCCGTAGTAGCCCACTTTCGCTGCTTCCAAGAACCGAAGCAAACTGAGAGGCCAGAGCCGAGGACTCACGAAGAATAGAAGGAACGCGGAAACCTAAAACAACAAAGCTTGACGATCTTCCTTGCCATCTAACTCGCAGCCCTGGGCCTTTCTGGGATGGGAGACGTCTCCGCTTCGAGATTGCACCTACCGTTGCCAAACCATGGCCAAAAACCCTGGCCGCCATTTCATTGAACTCGGCAAAGAAATCGGGGGGTGCAAAACAGACAACGGCGATATTGGGCCCGCGATAAAATCCCTCATAGAAGTCGAGGATTTTTTTCCTAGAAATGTTCGGGATAGCGGCAGGTTCTCCAGCACACGAATGAGAGTAGCCGTGACCAGCAAACGCAGATGCAAACACCCCCCTTGTAGCAAGGACTCTCTGTTCTCGAGCCTCGCTTTCCGACAGGACTGCGTCTCTTTCAGCCTTAAGCTCCTCTTCACTAAACTTGAGACTACGAATTCTTCTAGCAAGAGCTTCCAAAACGTTTGCTAGATTCTTACGAGGAGAGACCGCCTCAAAAACAGTTTCATCGTGACCGGTCCACGCGTCCAATCTGCCATCCATTAGATGAACCGTTTCCGCGAGTGAGCGCTGCCCTGGTTCTCGCCCGTGGCAAATTAAGTGTTCACAAAGATGCGCGGTCCCGTCCTTGGTATCTGCTGCGCCGCAACCGACCCACACTTGCACTCTAATTCCAGTTGTCGACTCACCTTGCGTACAGTGCAGCGAAACGCCGTTTTGCAAAACTGTCGATTGGACTTCTCCCACGCCCATCAAAGTCCCAAGAGCTTAATCGGCCTTGGAACCCCGACCAAAAAAACTGCGAATTTGAATTCGACGAGAGAGCGCTCAAAAACGCAGTTCTACAAGTAGAGGACGAAGCCAACAGTCGCCTGAAGTAGCCCTTCAACACTGTTCCCGGAACCACCAAAGGTACCCAAGAAAAAATCGGTTTCACCATCATGGGCTACCCTAAAGCCACCCGAAAACTTGGTTGTTAAACCGATCTCTTTTAACCCAAGCATACCTAAGCGCAACTCACCGCCAATATTCACACGACCATCAAAAACGAAACCGTTTTCGGCGCCGCTATCTGAATCGGGTATCACTACTATAAGTGTGGCTTGAGGCTCCCAGAAAATAGCAAGGTGTTTGTGGACTGAGAGGGTCCGCATCCAGCCCCCTGTGACACCTAAGGAAACGATAGAGGTATCCGAAAGGGGTTCCGGCTGACCCTCGTGGTTGAGCGACAAGGCAATGCCTCCCTCGAAGCCCTGATTTTGACTCGTCCACTTACGAAAACCAACGAAGGGCAATAACCCCAAACCAGGTGCACCATCTAGAGAAGCAACTTGAACACCCCAATGACCAACAGTGGAAGCGTGGTCAGAAGCAAACTGGGCGGATGGAACATCGACAACCAATTTTTTTTCGACCTCCATCTCAATTGGAGCGTCATCGTCCTGGGCATAAATGGTGGTGGAAAAAAGAGCAACGAGAGCGATGGCAGCAAGAATTCTAGGCATGGCCGGAAGGTATATCCCTGGCGGATTTGAGCCAGCCCAAAAAATTACCTAGAAGAACTGAACCCAAATATCCAGGGCCGCAAAGGCAAACAGAAGGACGATACAAAACAGACTAAACATTCGAAGCGGTGCATTCGGCTGGCATTCCAAGGGAACTTCCGCTCCTGTCATTGCTTTGTGGTTCAGAAGAGCCAACATCGGGGCTGTGAGAAACGAAATCCGAGTGGCTAAGTCGACGAGTTGACGCAACTGGCCTCGAAACACACCTATTACCAAGACCGATCCCACCGCCAAGATTACCAACGCGGCTAAATACAAACGGTCCAGAGATGGCGTTTCATCGCCTCCGTTCGGCTCGGGCTTGCGAAACCGCCGAATCAGACAGGAAATGGCCCTCGGGAAACCATCTAGGACTGTGATGGTTGTAGAGAACATCACCAGGAACGATGCGCCACCGATTAGCACGCGGCTCCAATCCCCCAAAACGTCGGTGTACAAACCAACGACGAAAGCAGCAAACGCAGTCGCTTGATTGGGTATTTCCTTGCCAGCTCCAAACATAAGAGCCGCACCAAGAAAAACAAAGCAAATGGAAAGCACACCAGTACCCCAATACCCAATATTAAAGTCAACAACCGACTCACGCAGACTCGGGGCATGTCCCGTGTCTCTTCCGCGGGCAAGAGTCCAAAGGGAGTGCCAAACCGAGATGTCTACTGCGGTCGGCATCCAGCCGGCTAGTGCAACGATAAAAGGAAGTGTGGGAGCCCAATCTATATTGGTCCCGCCAAAAACCGAGAAAAAGCTACCCCAGTCTACCTGAGGCAAGACGAGCGCTGTCGCTATGAAAGTTGCAACAGTCAAAAAAAGCACTGCAATTTTCACGAGCCCGTCCAGCAACCGAAAACCGCCGACAAGTGTGGCGGCTCCACAAACGGCCAGAAGCACAGCCGACATCGAAGTAGCAGACATCACCGGACCAATAAGAGAAAGAAGCAACCCTGCCGTAACGAGTGTCACGGCTGCTTGGACGGTAAAAAGCGTTCCCAATGTAAGCGCCGCGTACAGAATCAAAGCAGGCTTCCCACGGCGGCGGTACCCCTCTAGGAGGCTTGTACCTGTCGCGGCGGCGTACCTAGGGCCAAACTGAAAGGCCGGGTACTTGATCGCAAGAGCAATCAGAATGACGGGTACCAACCCAAGACCGAAAAGAGCCCCAGCCCGTGTCGATTGAACCAAATGCGACACACCTATGGCTGCCCCTGCGAAAAGGATGCCCGGACCGAAGGCTTTTAGCGCCTTAAGACGACCGCTCATGCTTGAAAGGTAGTCTATTCTTCCCGGACATCGCAGCCAAACCTCGCCCTTTCTTCCATTTTGAGTACACTCATGCCATGCCTCGCCGATGGCGGATTTTTCTTCCCGTAGCCGTACTCTCCATTCTCGCTGACCAGCTCACCAAAGCATATGCCTTGGCTAAGCTGCCTGGACCAGGTGTTCGTGTCTCGGTTGTAGAAAACTATTTCGACTGGGTCCTTGCCTACAATACAGGCAGCGCATTCAGCATGTTTTCTGGAACTGACGGGGCGCGGGTCTTTCTAAGCGTAATCGGAGTAGCTGCCGTGCTTGCAGTCCTTTGGCTCGTGCACAAGTCCGAGGACAACCAGACCCTTATGCTGTCAGCTTTCGGCTTGATGGTGGGCGGAGCAATCGGCAACCTGATAGATCGCATTGCAACCGGAAAAGTGACTGACTTCATTCTATGGCGTTACTACGAGAAGACTTGGCCGGTTTTCAATATTGCTGACGTCTGTCTATGCATCGCCGCAGGACTTTTCCTACTCGGAAGTTTCAAGGCCAAAAAAGACGAGCCCACAAAGTAACGCTTCCCAAAGGGAACCAAATGAAAACAAACTATTTTTTTCACCTCGTAGCGGTTACGGGACTATTTGCAGCGTGCTCCCAACCTGCACCGCTACCACCGCAAAACCCTACCGCCATTGCCGAAACCAAACCCAGCACCGAAGAGCGAGCCACAGAACTCGCAAAGCGTTTCATTATCATCGACGGACACATTGATGTTCCATATCGGTTGGATAACTCAAAGAACGAGAATGGGCGCCTTTCGGAAGATATTGCCGACAAAACAGTCAAGGGTGACTTCGACTACCCGCGCGCAAAAGAAGGAGGGCTAGATGCTCCCTTCATGTCCATTTATGTGCCTGCCTCCTTTCAAGAATCGGGAGGCGCAAAAAAAGTAGCCGATCGGCTAATCGATATGGTCGAAGAAATAGTCCGACGAGCCCCTGATAGGTTTGCCCTCGCCCATAGCACGTCCCAACTGGAAGCGAATGCTAAAGCCGGACTAATCTCTTTGCCACTCGGCATTGAAAATGGCGCAGCCCTTGAAGGCAAAGTAGAGAACGTAAAACACTTTGCAAGGCGTGGCGTCCGCTACATCACTCTTACTCACTCAAAAGACAACGAACTTGGTGACTCCTCCTACGACGATTCCCGATCGTGGAAAGGACTGAGCCCCACAGGCCGAAAAGTAGTGAAGGAAATGAATCAAGAAGGGATCATGGTGGATATCTCCCATGTCTCTGATGACACCTTTCATCAAGTTCTAGCAATCAGCCAAGTGCCGGTCATTGCCTCGCACTCTTCAGTTCGTCATTTCACGCCGGGCTTCGAACGAAACATGTCCGACGAGATGATTTTGAAACTTGCGAAGGCCGGCGGCGTTATCATGATCAACTTCGGCTCCTCGTTCATCAAATCGGAGGCGCAACAAAAAGGAAAAATTGAATGGGAGGCCCTCCGAGCAATAGAAGAGAACAACAAGCTCTCAGAAGTAGAAAAAGAGCAGCTCAAAGCAGAGTACCGAAGAAAAAACCCGTTTCCCTTCGCAAGTGTAGAGGACGTAGCCAATCATATAGACCACGTCGTTAAACTTGTGGGAGACGATCATGTTGGCTTTGGGTCGGACTTCGATGGAGTTGGCGACACACTGCCAACCGGTTTGAAAGATGTCTCTTACTACCCCAGCCTGATCAAGGTTCTCTTGGAACGGGGCTACACAGAAGAGTCGATCAAGAAAATTTGCTCTGGCAATGTCATCCGAGTATGGAAACAAGTGGAAGAGTTTGCACGGACGGGTCTCGCCAACTGAAACTGCTTGAGAAAATCATATCGGGCGGCCAAACCGGAATCGACAGACTGGCTCTGGACATTGCATTAGAGTTGGCCATCCCCCTTGGGGGCTACTGCCCTCTCGGCCGGCGTTCCGAAGAAGGCGTAATTCCTCTTAGGTATCCGTTGGTCGAGACTCCTTCGCGGAACTACCAAGTTCGCACCGAGAGAAATATTGCCGACTCCGATGGTTCACTTCTAGTTACTCTTGGCCCCCCGCGTGGTGGTAGTGCGCTAACGGTTAGGCTTGCGAAACGGTTGGAAAAACCGCTTTACCATATCGATACAAGCACACTTGCACTTATTGACCCGGTGCCAATTTGTGTAGAGTGGCTTTGTTCAAACAGAGTGAGAGTGCTTAATGTTGCGGGTCCACGCCAAAGTCGCGCCCAAGGCCTTCCAAAAACTGCACGTCCCCTCTTAACAAAGATATTTCAACTAGCGCGCAATCCAGCGCCACGTAATTACCTGACGAATGTGGACTAGAGTTTTTTCTCGCTCGTGAAAGTTAAACCAAATGCGTTGTCGGTCGCGTGAAGTTTAATTCCGACGTGGCTCCATTGACTCCAAGCATCCATAAGAAGATTGGCAGCCTCACGAGCGCTCGGGCTTTCTTCTAAGCTAGCCACCTCATCGACAATGTCTGCGAGCTTTGACATGTCGTACCGAATGAGGCCGAATGGAGGATGTTTGGGTATATCTTTCAAAGCAGCAAGAGCTGCGCTCTTGCCCTTCTCCCCTGCCGCAAACATCAGGATCTTGTCCTTAATCGCGAGAAAAATACCGTCGGTTGCCTCCGGCGGTATGAATGGGAAGTTTTGTTTGTGAAATTTCCCGTCCGCAGGAACCGTTAGCGTCACCATGCCCCCAGATGATTGGTTGGCCATCTCAATCCAGTGAGCAGGATCGCCCAACTCAATAAGGGCAAAGGCATTCACGTTCTTCACATCTTTCCCATTGAGGTCAAAGTCGCCATCGATAACCGAAAGCAAGATACCTAATTCGTCTCCAATTTCTTTGGGGATCGGAAGCCTTGAAAAATCGACTAGATCCTTAGCAACCCTTTTCAGTTCCTTGGCCTCGCATTGGTTACCGATTTTTTCTAAGTACCAAGCGACCAATTTTGCCGTGTTTTGCGCATTTTTTATCTGCAGCCCCCCTCCAAGACTAAACATGGAATTTTCAATGGTGGCATCTGTAAGGCCCGGCATCCCAACGGTTAAAGCTCTCAGTCCTAAACCGAGAGCTGGAGCCAGTTCGACCAAGAAAGAAAAGCTCATCGTGGTCCTATCCAGGTCGCCATATCCAAACACGACCCGCGGAATCAACTCCCCGGTGAGTTTCTCGATGTGGGGAACACATCCCTGGGGTGGCTTTAGCCATTCGCCCTTGGTCAGGGCTTGCCAATATTTCATTGTCTCACCGGACAACTTCCCAGTGGCCGCTTCATAGAGCCGCCCAAAATCAACATACCCGAGTCCGTATGGACCGAAACCATGTCTTGCAGCTAGTTCGCGCATGTATGCGCCATCTGCCATCGACTCTTTGGGCGTTTGGGTACCGAATAGTAGCGGGAGAGATTCCTCGAGAGTTTCTGTTGGGACCACAGCAAAAACTAGCGACTCGTCCAGGGGAGCAAAGACAAAAGCTGCATCTTTCTCGATTGTGCTCAGGTACCGAATGTCCCCAGAGCTCTTCCAGGGAATCTTATCGTCTGCATCTTTCGCAATTCGATCAAGAGCCGCTCTAAATTTGGTTCCATCTTTTATTTCCAGGCGAACAACAGGAAGAGGTCCCATCCCGTATATTGCAAACTCTGGGCTGGTGGAGATCCCGAGAGACAAAAGCCCTTCCTTATTGATCTTCCCCCGCAGTTCTTTCATGACCGCCCGACCAACCTTGTCCTCTTTGGAATTGCCCTTGATGTCGTCTTCGATTCTCTCTGCGACAATCTCCCAGAAAGTCCCCATGGGCTCGAGCATGTCGACGAAAATCTCTTCGGGGATCGATTTAAAGCTAGCGAATACGTAGGGTGACTCTTTCGGAATGTGTTTAAAGAAAGCACCGGAACCGAGACTCGTTGCAGCCTCTTGTCTTGCCGCCCGTTTTGCCTCAGGGGTTCCATTGTTGGCTTTTTTGCAACCCGGTTGGCCACCAAGCGCCAGAGCAAAGACGGCGACAAAAGCTACTTTCATGAGATTGACAGTCATTTTTCCAACTCCTTAGAACCGATAGTATCCAGTAAGTGAGAGGTCCGGAATGTCTCCCAAGCCAAAAGCGAGCTGTACCCCAAATTGCTGATACTCGACACCGCCGCCGAGATCTAACCCCAACTCCGTGTTGCTGCCGAAATCAAAATTGAAGTATGCCAACTGCAATCCGCCGAGAGCAAAAGGGGTAACTGGTACGTCAGAGAGCGGAAACAAATACTTGGCATGACCGAGTACTCGAATCATGAAGTAGTCGAAATCTCCAAAACCAAATCCCAATTCTCCGGCTACTTCGAATCTAAGATCTGGGACCTTCGGGATGACTTGCTCGAGGCTCAAATGGCCCCCTGCGAAAATGCCATCCGGATCGATGACTAAACCGCCTCGTACGCCAAAGCCAATCTCTGGCTCAGCCACAGCAGTCCTTCCCAAGAAACTAAAAACAAGAAAGCAGAAAACGAATCCGGTAATTTTTTTCAAAACGCGACCATCATGCGGGAGTTGCGAAGCGACGGCAAGCCTGCGCTCAGCTAAATCAATCCACGTGAATCCCAGTCCCACCTCGAAATCCGGAATGTAGCAAGTTCTATTTTTCCCAATGTGTCAGAGCCGGGAGATATCAGGAGTCATGCGCATCTATTTCGTCGGCAGTCATGCAACAGGCAAAACCACTCTCTGCCGATACATCGGACACGAGTATGGACTTCCCATGATTTCCGAGGTTGCACGAGCTGTCCTTGCGGAGATGGAGGCAAGCTTCGACGCCATGCGTACAGACATGGACTTGGTCGCGGAATACCAACGTGATGTCTTCGCAAGGCAAGTTCAGATTGAACACGCTCAGGGGAACACCTTCGTGAGCGATCGTGCATTTGACAATCTCGCGTACGCCGCAGAGCATACGACGATCGCAGCCGACCTCCTCCACGAAACCCGTTTTCAAGACTACATGAAATGGGTCTCAGAAGGCCTCGTCTTTTTTCTTCGCCCCCATAAATCTCTTCTTAGAGAAGACGGTGTACGCGCCGGGGTAAGTTGGGAATCGGTACTTCGAATCGACGGAATGGTAAAACTGCTTTTAGAGCAATACCGAATTAAATACCTGCCTATCGAGTCGGTGTCCATGCAAGAACGTGTGCGGGCTGTGCAATTTGTACTCGAGCAAGCTGGCGTCAAACCCGCTTCCATACCGCAACCTGGAAAAGTAGCTAAAGCGACTCACATCTTCTCTTCTGTGCCTTGACCGAAAATTCTCATTGAGAATTTGCATACCTACTACTAGAAAGTTCTCAGTTTTCTAAAGGTTGGCGACGTGTATCGGTCGCTGTGGGAAACCCTAAGACCATGTGTGGCATTCTGCTCTTCGATGCAAAGAAGAAGAGTAAGGCCGACCACAAAAGTGGTGCATGCATCCCTTCAAGTGAAATTTAGAGAGCGTTGTTCGGCAACCCCTCTGGATCTGCCATGATATTATAAGCTTGGACGGTTTTTCGTCCTTTGTTGCATCCGCGCCTTGGGCGCGTCGAAGTCCAGATGGCCAATCCGAAATCAAAAGAGTGGAAAAAACTCTTCGCTGCCTCCATGGCCGATCCAGGCAACGACTCTCTCTTTGGCCAAGCTGTAGAGACTCTAACTGCTCAGGATAAAATGGAGGAAGTTTTGGCGCTCGCCTCGGCGCGTGCAAACGCAATGGCTGACCTTGGCAAAGCTGCTGAAGCATGGGCTCTCGCCGGCCGAACAGCTTTGGATCTAGATCAAGACGGTCAAGCCTTAGCATTTTTCCGTCAAGCGCTACAAGCAGATGGCGCGGAGCCAACGGCTTGTGAATTCCTCCATCGTTACTTCTCAGACAATAACCGTTTTGCAGAAGCCGCAGACGTCTCTGAGGGGCAATTAGCTACGCTGGCCTTAAGAGACGAGCAGAACCTCACGGAGATGGACGCCGACGAACTCGCCGAAAGAGCAGAATCCCAACATTCTGCATCAGAGGAAGACGAGGAGCGGGCAACGCAACACTTTGTTCTCGCACAGCTCTACGAGGATAGACTGGGACGCGTTGATCGCGCTCTGTACCACTATCAACGTTCCTGGCAATTCGACCAAGCCCGTACTCAAGCCCTAGAATCAGCAAGGGTACTTTACCTGTCTCTCGGCGACATCGACATGGCCGAGAATTTATACCGTGCCCAGCTTCAACATCTCGCTGCGCTTCCCGAAGACACCACAGAGGATCGCGCAAAGCTAAGACTTGAGGCCGGCAGACTCCTCGCAGAGTTTGGGCGCCATGTTGTTGCAGCAGAACATGTGGAGAAGGCTACAGAACTCGCTCCAAACTCGATTGAAGCCCGACAAACATTAGTGGACATCTACTCCTCCACTGATTTTGAAGGCGACGTAGAAGCAAGGCGCAGAGCCGGCGAAATTTTAATCGGGCTTGTTGGCGAGAAGAAAGCAGACGATCCCAGAAGAGCCGAATTAGTTCGGCGCGCTCAAGAGATAACCCCCCCCGACCACGACAGCCAAGTTGGAATTGAAGCGGCACTTAGACGGGCCGAAGAATGGCAAGAGCTTTCTAGATTTTACCAAGACGCCCTAAGAGCCACCGATAGCAGTGACAAAAAACGAGAGACTCTCATCAAACTTTCAGAGCTCTACGAAAATCAAATTGAAGATCGGACGCAACGGAAGCGATACCTTTCTCAGCTTGCTGCTCTACACGAGCCACCCAACAAGTATTCAAACGAAATCCGAGAACTCTACCGAGCAGACCAAGACTGGGAAGAACTGGTCGCTCTTATGGAGCGAGAGGTCGGCTTCTTAAAAGAAAGCACCAAGAGCTACGTGGATGAGCTGTTGGAAATCATATCTATCCTAGGGGAAAAGCTCGACAACAAAGAACGGGCTGCTGAACAAGTTCACAAAGTCTTATCGGTTGATCCTGTAAATCCACGGGCACTTTCTGAGTACTCCGCTCACTTTCGCAACCGGAAAGATTGGCGCGGGTTGGCCAACCTCCTCGAATACTCTGCGGAACAATTTTCCATCAGGGAAGACAAGGAGAAAGCCAAAGATGCGCTAAAGGAACTGGCGGATGTTTACGAAATGCAGCTTGGGGAGAAGGACCGAGCTAGAGGAACCCACAGAAGGGTCATCAAAATAACGCCCGACGATCTTCATTCTAACGACTCACTTGCTCGCCTTGGCAACCCTCGCAATTGGGAACAACTCGTGGGTGTCCTTAGAAAAGAAGCAGAAAACGCCCATGATGCAAAAAGTCGCGCTTCGGTCATGCACCGCATGGGTTCCGTTTACAGAGAACACGAAGCTCCGCTTCATGTTCTCGTAGCCGTCTACGAAGATATCGTCAAGCTAACACCGGGCGACATGGAAGCGGTTGATTCGCTAATTAAACTGTACGAACAGAGAGGCGACGACAGCCGGCTTTCTATGGCCCTACGGCACAAACTCGGACTGCAAATCCGAGCTCAAGGGAGTCAAAATTCCCCCGCAGAATGGCCACAGGAAATAAAAAAACAACGAGAAGAGACGTTACTTGCACTCGCTAATCTGTCTCAAGAACGACTTTCCGACGTGGAAGGTGTTCTCCTCGCTTGCAACGGACTTCTCGAGCTGGAACCTAGCGATGTAAAGGTTTTAAAAAGAATGGCAACCGTTCTCGAACAAGCTGGAGACGTCGTTCGCTTGGAGCAAACTCTTGAATACCACGTCGCTGTAAGTTCGGGGCCTGCAGAAAAGATCGAACTCCTTCGGAGACTTGGTCGGTTGGCGGAGAACCGTGACGATTTGGCGTTGGATCGCTGGGAGCGTTTACTAGCTCTCATGCCCGAGGATGAGGAAGCTCTATCAGCTCTGCTGCCTCTTTACCAAGCAGCTGGGCGTTGGGGAGAAGCCGAACATCTACTATCAAAAATGATAGAACTTGCAGAAGACAAAGACTCTCTCGACTCTCTTCTTAGAACACGCGCAGACTTAGTACACACCCATCTTCCCGAGAGTCCAAGCGGCGAAGATGCATTGCGCCGACTACTCGAAATCGCGCCGAACGACAAAAATGCGCTCGCAGCTCTCGCTGAAAGACAAGGAGCGGAAGAAGATTGGGCCGAGCTATCTCAGACTTTGGCGCGCCAAATAGACCAAAACCAAGGCGATAGAGATTTTGCGACCAAACTGGCTCTCAAGCGTTTCACGATTCTCCAAGACCATCTTGGTGACAAGTCAGAAGCCAAACAGACCCTAGAACAAATCGTAACGAACCTAGATCCCACCAACCTAGATGCGCATCGCGAACTCAAAGCTCTCCAACTTGAAGAAAACGACTTTGAATCTGCCGTCAGAACTGCAGAACGAGAACTGTTTCTAACTTCAAACAGAGATGACAAGCTCGCTTTAAGTCTTCAGATTGGACAAATTTGCCAGAATTCTCTAGAGGACAAAGGTCGTGCGCTACATGGATTTGAACGCGTCCTCAAGCTCGACCCAAATCACTCGGAGGCACTCCAAGCGTCCTCACGATTATATAAGGCGCAAGAGAACTGGCCACGTTATGCCAGCTCGCTGGAGAACCAGTTACAACAAGCGGACGAAGAAAACGAGAGGAGAGCTCTACTTCTTGAACTTGGGGAAGTTGCCGCTTGGCGTTTGAAAGACTTTGAATCGGCTCACACATGGTTAGACGAGGCCATACGAGTCAATTTGGACGAAGTTGCCCTCGATGGAACTCGTCGTGTAGCAAAAGAGTCAGGACGTTGGGAGAACCTCATTGAGACGTTGAACTTTGTGAGGAGCACCCAATTAGCGAAGGGCGACAGCAAAGGCTATGTCCAAACTTGCGAAGAAATTGCTACTATTTATGAAACAGAGCTTTCGAGTCCACTCGACGCAATAAAATCGTACCAGGCAGCGATAGCAGAAGCCCCCAACCAAGCTGACCTACTGAAAAAGTGTGAGCAACTAGCGGAGAGTGAAAATTCAACAGCGGCATGGGAGTCGCTACTGTCGTCTCTACAGGTAGTTTCCGCGAAAGCTCGCCCCGACGACGTCGCAGCTCTCGCCATTCGTCAAAGCGAAATCCAGGTTTCCCAACTTGACAACCCCGACGGTGCGCTAGCAGACCTTCTTGCCGGCTTTGCTCGTTCACCAGACTCGCCGGAGATTCACACCGCACTATACGGTCTGGCCAAGTCCGCAGGCTACTGGGATTCAGTCATTGCGATGGAGGCGGCGCTCGCTCTTCGATACGAAGATACAAACGAGCGAGTCGAAGCACTCAACCGCAAGGCGACCGTTCTGGAGAACGAAACCAATAACCCTGTGCGCGCCTTTCGAACGTTCTTGGTTTCTTTCCTACTCTTACCTAGGAGGAAAGATACTTTAGAAGGGCTGTGGCGAGTTGCAGAGAAAATCGGCCCGTATAAAGACGAGGACCAAATCCCGCAACCCGAACCGCCACCGGCAGAAATCCTCGAGGAGCAACCTCGCTTGGGAACCAGGTCGGTCCGCTTTAAGCGGGCGGCAACCGAAGAGATCTTGATGGACGACTTTATCGATCCATCCGAAGTTGGATCATTTCGCAACAGTGGTACCGCACCGATCCATTTAGATGAGATTGAATTTGGCCATCAAGGCGAGCCGACCATGGAAATTAGGGTTAGTGACCTCGTAACGGCCTTAGGACCAAAGTCGACACTTCCCCCCCCCATACCCGGCTTGTCGGAACTCCCTTCCGAGGAAAGCACAGTGCTGCCGCCACCACTTCCTCCAACAAAAACTAAGAGCAGAGGCGCTAAGAAAACCGCTCCACCGCCAAGCCTTCCGACGCATAGCCATGATTCCCCGTGGGCAGAATTGGTCGCAGCATACAACATGGTTCTTTCTGCCGACCCCAGCGGAAGTGTAGAGTGGCTCTTTAAAGCGGCCGAGGTCTGGGAGGATGGAGCGGATGACCCTGAGCGGGCTTTTGATGTTCTCTCGCGAAGTCTAGAGCGCGAACCAGAGAACCAAGAGGCAAGGCAACGCCTCCACGCGTTAGCGGAAAAGCACAATCTCAGCACTTCCTTAGAGGAACTACTCGAACGAACGGCAGATCAGGCGGCAAGTGCGTCTTCTGCCACTAGTATTCTCATGGAGGTTGCACGCCTCTACCGAACTCAAGAAAAGGAAGAGAAACTTGAAAGAACGCTACGACGAGTTCTCGGTATAGATCCGCAGAACAAAAACGCACGCGATGAACTGGCGCAGATTTGTAGGGACAGAAAAGATTGGAATGCCTTAGCTCAACTCTTGGAAGAGCGCATCGGTAGAAAAGACCTATCGAACCTGCCTTTTGCTGACGCCCTGGAAAAGAGTGAAGAACTTGCAACAATCTACAATGAGAAACTAGAGCGTCCCAAAGAGTCGGCCGAAGTATTGGAGAGGCTCGTAGACACGCACCCTCGAAATTTAGAACCTATACAGTTATTGGCATCTCAATATCTGAAAATGGGAAGCTGGACTCAGGCCATTGGCGCATTAAATAGAGTCTCGTCCTTGTCGGATGGGAAAAAGGCTTCCTCCGAAGCTGTGAAGCAGATCGCCGCCCTCTATACTGACAAGCTCAACCTTCCAGACAAGGCGCTTGAAACATACGAGCGGCTACAACAACTCGACCCGAAGGATAAAGAAATTTTCGAGAGGCTCACGCGGCTATACCGTCGCTACGAGAAATGGAACGAGTTGGCCGAAGTACTTGGGGCGCGGGCTGAGTCGACAACAGATCTAGACGAATTGCGCTCTATACGACTTGAGCGAGGTGTTCTAATGCTTGAGCGCCTAGACGATCCCGAAGCTGCAGTCGCCGATCTAACTGAAGCGAACGCGGACGGCAGAGATAGCAGGACAGCAGTTCCCCTCGCAAAAGCCCTGGTCGCAAATGGATCGGCAAACGAAGCCACGCTTGTACTGGCCGAACTCCTAGAAGATGAATCTAACCCCGATGACCAACGGGCCGAGTGGCTGACGCAGCTCGCCTTCGTTCGTTTTGACCACCTAAACGATAATGATGGGGCCATAAGAAGCATAGAGAAAGCGCTCACCCTGGCCCCTAGCTCTCCTGCAGCGCTAGCAGCTTCCGCTCTTTTCGCTGGTAAATCGAAAGATCCTAGGTCCTTTGCCAATGCCAAACTGAGAGAAGCAGAAGCGCAAACGAGCACGACGGACAAGGTCAAAGGTATGCTAGTTGCCGCAGAGACCCTTCGGCAACGTTGTGGTGCTCCTGAAGAAGCCAGATCTCTTTACGAAAAGATTCTTGAGCTTGTACCGCATAACGAAGAGGCGACTTGGGGGCTAGTCGAAATTGCCGAGTCTAACGAAGACATCGCGGAAGCAACTCAAATACTCAACCAACACCTCTCAGAAGCCTCTCTCGACGCGATAGAACACGCGCAAGCAGTAACCAGACTTGGCTCTTATGCCGAGAAGATGGAAGAGTACGATGTAGCGGAATCCCATTACCGTGATGCCGTGACTCGAGCACCAGAATACAACCCGTGTATCTGGGCACTTGCCGACCTCCTGGAGGAACAAGAAGCGAATGACAGGCTTTCCACCTTCCTTGAGGAATGCATGGAAACCGTTTCCTCCGAAAAGAACGCTACCCAGGCCGAGCTAAGACGACGCCTGGCTGAAACGTATACAAAGTCTAACAGACTAGATGACGCATATCAGGTGTTGTCGGATGCAGACCGTATTCAACGTGGAAATTTGCAGATCAAGCTCGCGCTTGGCGAGAATCGTTTTGAAGCCAAGCGATGGAAAGAAGCTGCGCTTCACCTATCTGCGCTTGTCGACAACGCACAAACCGAAAAATATCCACGTCAGGTTGCCACTGGCCTTTATATGGCTGGGGTAGCCGAGACACGAGCACTACAACCAGAGGCAGCGGAGCCCCTTTACAAGAAAGCCGTTTCTCTTTGGCCCGAGTGCGCTCCAGCACTACGTGCCTTGGCGGAGTTGGCAATGTCGAGAGGAAACTTCGAAGTAGCGTCCGACCTTTTGGCGCGGCACGCTCAAGCAACGGATGACTCTCGTGAGAGACTTCGGCTTCTTGAGGGGCTTGGTGATAAGGCTATCGAGTCTCTCAATGATGCAAAACGAGCCAGTTCTTATTACGAATCGGCCGTTGGTTCCGCAGACCCCTTGACCGCAGAACACATCCCTCTTCTTGAAAAGCTCTTGGCGGCACAAGAGTCAGTACAAAACCGTGAGGGTATGGGGGTTACCTGCCAACATTTGGGACGTGTGAGCAAGACACCAACCGAAAAGTCAGCAAGATACAAGCAAGCTGCAGAACACTTCCTCGCAGATGGCGATGAACTAAGAGCAAAGTCGGCGGCCGAGGCTGCGCTCGCAACAAACCCATACGATTTGACCGCTGCCGCAATCGCATCAGACCTGAATCTGGCTGCAGGGGAATACGAACAGGTTGCCGCAACACTGGGTCGTGCCCTCAGTTACAAAGGAGAAGTAGATAAAGAAGACACAATTCGGCAAGCCTATCTCTGGAGTCGACTTGGCGATGCCCGTCGCCAGCGCGGTGATGCCAAGGGAGCGGTAGCTGCACTTGAGTCAGCGATTGGAGTCGCACCAGACTCTGATGGTGCGTTGACTGCACGCAGACACCTAGTAGAGATGTGGGCTGAACTACCAGAACGAACTATGAGTGTCGTTGAGCACTGCCGAATATTGGCGCTCGCGACCGCCGATGCGCGAGACATCCTAGACTATGCGAAGCAGCTAAGCAGAGACGGGAAAGACGATAGCGCCAGAATCGTTTACGAACTTGCTTACGCTATGGGTGAGAACCTGTCCCAAGAGGAAAGTGATTTTGTAGAGGCTCAGCGCCCAGCAAGCCTGGCCGATGACGCAGCTTATGCTTTTTCTATCCCGAGTAAGGTGCGAAAGAAAGTATTTGCGGAGCTCGAAGAATCCCCTGTCGCCGCTCTGTTAAATATTCTTTGGCCAGCAGCCCCATTCCTTTGGTCGAACGCAAAAACTGCACTCGAGCGCAACGAAGCGACCGGAGCGAGAATAGGGAAAACGACTCAATTCCGAGCCACCACTATATATCCGCAAATAGCAAAGCTTCTAGACGCGCCGGCCTCGGTACTCTACCGAGCCCGTGGAGATTCTCCGCCGCCCATCCAAGTTGTGTGCTGTTCTCCTCCCTCAATCG
>CAYPIX010000060.1:0-24119 GCA_964410875.1 uncultured Kofleriaceae bacterium | reverse complement strand
CAATGTTGCAGAGGGCACCAGCGTAATCATTCCCAGCAATATTGAAGTGCGCGGAAATGGTGATGGCGCTAACGTTACCGATGGTGCCTTTGACGCTGGCGTCGAATACCAATACAAGAGCGCTTTTGACTTCGGAAGTATCCGTCCCCAGCTTGTAATAAAGCTGCCCGGAGCCGGCGCGCAGATTTACTCCGGCCGCGTCACGACTAACGATGGATGCACAGCGAACCACTCTCTTTATTTCTCGGAAAACGACGACGTAAACTACATTGAAGGTGGACTTGGCGGTTCGGACGGTTGGACCTTCATGCCTAACTCTTCCACCGACGGTACGGTCCGTAACTTCGTCCCAGAAGGCTTTCGACCCCATGCAAAATGGGTTTCTGTTGTCCTCTGGCCAGGAACCTGCTCAGGCTTCTCCCATATCTACCCAATCACAGAGCTTGAAATATTCGGCCTAGCGCTCGACTCGGACGACTCTAGTGAGCCGGTGGAAGTAGCGCCCAGCTGCCAGTCCCTCTAGCGGGCCGGCGGTTTTTCGCCTGGTCTAGATACCTAACCGAATCTATGGAAGAGTCCTGCTTTCCATGCGGATTTGTGATTTCGAGGTTGGCAACCAGAGACCATTGTTCTTGATAGCGGGCCCTTGCGTCATTGAGAGCGAGACTATGGTGATGTCTACGGCTGAGATTATGGCAGCCACAGCTAGCCGTCTCGGCATTCATTACGTCTTTAAGGCGAGCTTTGACAAGGCCAACCGAACCTCGGCAGGTGCTCGCCGGGGCCCTGGTATCGCGGAGGGGCTCGCGATTCTGAGGAAGGTGAAAGAAACCGTCGGCGTGCCTGTTCTTACAGACGTTCACGAAAACACACCCGTAGATGAAGTGGCGGATGTTGTGGACATCTTGCAAACCCCTGCCTTTCTTGTGCGGCAGACGGATTTTATGCAGCGTGTGGCTCGGGCCGGCAAACCGGTCCACGTCAAAAAAGGGCAATTTCTCGCGCCCTGGGACATGGAGCATGTCGTTGAGAAGTGTCGTGCCGTTGGGAATAGCGATGTTTTGCTCTGTGAGCGAGGGGCGTCGTTTGGCTACAATAATCTCGTTGTGGACATGTCAAGCCTCGCAATCATGCGCAGAACGGGATGCCCCGTTGTCTTTGACGCCACGCATTCGGTGCAGCAACCGGGTGGTCTTGGCAATGCCACTGGAGGAAACCGCGAAATGGTTCCCGTTCTTGCGAGAGCTGCTGTAGCAGCTGGTATTGCCGGCGTTTTTATGGAAACTCATCCGAAGCCAGAAGAAGCATGGAGTGATGCCGCTAACCAGTGGCCCCTAAAAAAGATGGAGCCTCTCCTAGAAAGACTGCTTGATATTGATCGAGCCACAAAAAAAGCGCCCTACCTCGAGGAAGTAGGCACCAAAACAAGTCACTGACGTGGAGGCACCTTTCAAAGTCGTCATACCGGCTCGTTACGCCGCGACTCGTTTGCCCGGAAAACCACTTCGGATGATTGGGGATTCTCCCATGATTGTTCACACGTGGAGGCGAGCTATGAAGTCCGGTGCGGACGAGGTAATCGTAGCGGCCGATACCAAAGAAATATGCGACGCGGTGGAAGCCGTGGGTGGAAAAACTCGACTGACAGATCCTAATCACGAGAGCGGAACGGATCGAATCGCAGAGGTTGCAGTCCGAGAGAAATGGACAGACGACACTGTTGTGGTCAACCTTCAAGGGGATGAACCCTTCGTCGATCCAGACCACATTTCGCTGTGCGCCAAATCACTACTATCAGGCATTGCCGACATGGCTACCCTCGCCACACCAATCCGTGATCCATCGCCCGTTTTTGATCCCAACGTGGTCAAAGTCGTGTTTGACAGCAACTACCTGGCCCTCTACTTCAGCCGCGCCCCGATCCCGTGGGTTAGAGGGCTGTTTCAGGATGGGCAGCAACAAAAGGCTCTTCCGCCGAACGTTCCATTTTGGGCTCACGTCGGGATGTACGCGTACCGAACGAAAACCTTGCGTAAACTGACGGCTGAACATGCATCACGCCTCGAGAGTGCTGAAAAGCTTGAGCAGCTTCGCGCGCTTTCGTGCGGCATTAAGATCGCCGTCGCCACGGTTGAACACAGCGCACCTGGAGTAGACACAGAAGAAGACCTGAGAAGGGCTCTTCGTATATGATTCGCTCGTGGCCTGCTCCTACAAACCACTGACGAGGAATCGCTAGTGCCTTTGTTAGATCCCAAGGGGAAGAACGTATTGCTTCTTCAGGGACCAAACGGCCCATTTTTCGCTCGACTCGGACAGGAGTTCAGAGAACAGGGCGCAAAAGTCACAAAGGTAAACTTTAACGGCGGAGACAGCTTTTTCTACCCTGGCCCAGACGCCATTGGGTTCAGGTCACCGATGGATAAGTGGCCTGAGTTTCTCTCTCGGCTCTGCGACGAAAAAAACATCGACGTCATCTATTTATTTGGCGGCTGTCGTCCACAACACAGCGACGCCAAAGTCGTAGCTAAGAAAGCGGGCATTCCTGTTTGGGTGTTTGAGGAAGGCTATGTTCGCCCAGACCACATTACCTGCGAGCTAGGTGGGGTTAACGGCAACTCACCCATGCCCAAGACTGCGGACTATTTCTTAAAGACTGCTGCTCGGATACCGAGACTTCTTCCGGTCCATACCGTAAGAAGAACGTTTGGCGCGTGTGCTTGGTACACGACTTTTTACGCCATTGCCGCAACCCTTTTGTCTTGGCGGTACCCTCACTACAAACATCACAGGAATATTAATTTCCTAAAGCAAATGTGTATCCAAATCTGGGGAGCTGTTCGCAAGTACGCTTATCTTTCCCGTCAAGCTCCAATCCTCGACCTTGCGAAGTCAGATTGGTCTGGGAACTACGACCTTGTTCCTCTGCAGGTACACTGCGACAGCCAGCTTTCTCACTCTTCTTATGGATCCATTGAGGAGTTTATTGAAAACACAGTCGCCTCTTTCGCCAAACACTCTCCTCCTAGCCAGCGATTGATTCTAAAACATCACCCTCGCGATCGTGCGTACCGTAACTACACTACCTTTATTGAGTCATTGGCGACCCAGTACGAACTGGGCAACAGACTGGTCTATGTGCATGACCTGGACCTAGACACCCTGCTTTCTCACGCGCGCTGCACTATCACCATGAACAGTACGGTCGGCATTGCGTCCCTGCAAAAAGGGACTCCAGTGAAGGTTATGGGACGGTCGGTTTATGACATCCCCGGGTTGACGTTTCAGGGTCCCCTGGAAGAGTTCCTGGAGAAACCGGGACGTGTTGATTTGGAGCTTTGTGATGCGTTTATCAAAACGCTTCTCGGCACCAACCAGCTAAACGGCAGTTTTCACCGCCGTATGCCGGGCATTGAGACTCCTACAGGAGTCGGCGCCCGCGTCCCCGCGCTCAGCGAGGGGCACCAAGAAGAGATTGGTGATTACCAGCCAGCTTCGACCCGCTCTGCTGTTTGACGCTGGCGCGAGTTACCAGAGACGGAAGATTTGGCCGAGCTCTCTTAGAGAATCTTGGCTGGCATTCTCGGCAACGAGAACAATCGTCCCATGGCCGTCGTTCTCAGCAGAATCGAGCACTCTTTTGAGTTCAGACACCTTTACGAATTGGCTCTTGGTAAACAGGTCCCACTCGGCCTTCAACTCCGAGACGTCCACAACGAAAAAATCACTCGTCCCGTCGCTGTTAAGTGTGCCAGCCAGCACAGCCTTTGCTGGGATTCCTGCAGCAATTACGGCTATGGCCCCCTGAGCCTTATCTCCGAACCGGACGGCGGTTCCGCCAACCAACTGAACGAGGCCAGCAACCAGCTTCGGCTTTAGCGTTCCTTGTTTAGCTGCAAGGGTAAGTGCGGTCTTGTTTGGTACCTTTTTGGGAAGCGCAATCTTGTGTTGCAGGCGCGCCTGCAAAGAGGAAGTAAGGGGTTTTGACGGCAGGGGTTTTCCACCGAATTTTTTGAAGTATTTCGCAACTCGATTCTTCCATGGGTGCTTTCCTTTTCCTTTTCCAGGGGTGTTCCCAGCCACCAGAAGGGACGGGAATAGGAGCACGATAGATAGGGCAAGAATCCGCATGGATCCTAAAAAAGCAAGTGGCGTACCGGGACCACACTTCGCCCAAGTGCTCGAAACAATGAGCTCTGTTGCCTTGGTTGCTCTCGTCAAGCAAAGGGGTGGCGCGCGCTCAAGCCATCAGACTTGTGACAGAATGGCCCCCGAAAAGGAAAGTTCCTTCTACAGATTTCCGGTAAACAGAGGTCGTTCGAGAAGTGACCCCCCCCCATTTTAATTTCCCTATTCGTGCTTTGCTTCACCTGCTCTTGGTCTTGCAGTTCATTGCTTTGATCCAAGGCGGTCAAGCTCGCGCGCAGTCTGCACCTCCGAACGACTGTTTCTCCTTGGAGACAGGTTGCTATCTAGATCAAAAGGGGAAGATTGTTTCGCAGGAGCAGGCCTACGTAAATTTATTCCCAAAAGAAAAACCGCACTATCTTCGAACTGGACTTGAGATCAGCCTTGCGCTTCTCAGCGGGGTCACGTGGTACTGGATTGACAGGGACCGCCAGGTCGCCGATTGGGATTTTCCAAGTCTTGGAGAACGCTTTCAACTCGATGCGTGGATTTACGATGCGAACCCCTTCTCCATCAATTTCATCTGGCACTCGTTGGCGGGCGGTTACTATCACCTGGTTGCACGCTCCAACAATTTTGGGCTCCTTGCCTCTGCAGGCTGGGGCTTTGCTGCTTCAATGGCGTGGGAATTTGGCGCGGAGTTCAAAGAAAGTGTCAGCATAAATGACACCGTTTTCACTACTGGCTCAGGGCTGCCAATCGGAGAGTATTTTCACTGGTTAGGGCGCTATCTTTCGACGCGCGAGGCGGGGACGCTGGGACATAAGATGCGGTGGGTAGGCGCGATACCCTACTCTCTTCATCAGACCATCGACGGCACCTACGACCCTAACTGGGTGCCAGATATTCGCCACCGGCTCACGCTGACCGCAGGAGTGTCGTCACTGCAACGCTCCGACGGTGAGAGCACGTTGTTGCCAAGCTTTCATGCTCGCGGCGAAATTGTGGCAATGCCGGGATATCTTGCGCCAGGCACCTTTTCGAGAAAGTTCGGAGAAGGGAATTTTAATTCCGTGGACTTGCGGCTACGTTTTACGCCCAGCCAAGGTCAGGCTTCCTTTCGAGCGGATACCCTGCTCGCGGGATTTTATGGCCAAAGTATCTCTACGCACGGAACAGGCTCGGCTGGCGTGGTGGCCCTCGCTATGGGGGTGGACTATTGGCAAGAAGGGCTACGAGGAGGATGGCAGGACAAAATAGCCGCTGCACACCTCCCGGGGCTTGCTGCCGAATGGCACTACTTGCCTGCCTCCAATTTTCGCGTCACTGGAACCGGGCGGTTTCATCCAGATTTTGCCGGAGTGCATGCGCTTTCCCACGCGGAGTGGCGAGAGCAGAACCCAGATGAGACGACAAAGACTGCATTGGAACGGCAGTCGTATTACTTTGGCTGGGGACTCACTGCGAGGGGGAGTTTGCAGGTTTCGATGCCTCGTTTGGAATTAGGGGCGGCTTTTTCCCACAGCCGCTATGACTCTCACGAAGGCCAAGATCGAAACCAAGACCGAATTACGGCAGATGTCGATCACGACGACCGCCTGACTGAAGTGTCGAGCTGGGTCCTTCTTTCGCCCTGGAAACAGTCATTTGTTGAAGCTCGATATACCCATAGGCGAAGGCGCTCTTCTCAGGATGGGGTGAGCGCTAGCCAGCATATTGATACCCTGGAGGTCTCCGCAGGGGTGCGGCTTTAACCCTGCTTGGACGCTAGTTTTTGCGCCTTTTCCTGAACCGCCATTTCCATGCGCTTTTTGTGCTCGAGGACTTTATTCCGAATGCCAGCATCCCCCGCGCCTAAGATTTGTGCGGCCAGGATGCCTGCGTTTTTTGCACCATTGATTGCGACCGTCGCGACCGGAACGCCTCCTGGCATTTGAGCCACAGACATAAGTGCATCAAGGCCGTTCAACGGTGTTGCATTAATCGGAACGCCAACGACTGGTAGCTCAGTTCCAGCTGCAACCATACCCGGTAGGTGTGCAGCCCCGCCTGCCCCGGCAACGATTACACGAAATCCGCGACTCGAAGCGTTTTCCGCGAACTCCATCATCGCTTTCGGGGTCCGGTGGGCCGATAGAATTGACATTTTGTAAGCTAGGCCAAGCTCTTCTAGAACATCCGCTGCTTGCTGCATAACGGGCAGGTCTGAGTCGCTACCCATTACGATTGCCACCAATGGAATTTGCTTGTCTGTCATTGTTTCTCCGTCTGAACGCCGAGTTCTAGCATCTTCCTCACCTGAATGGCTTTGTCTCGCGCCCGGTCGATATCGGGGTCAAGGATCGTGACATGACCCATTTTTCGTAACGGCCGCGCTTCACTTTTTCCATAGACATGCATGCAAACACCGTCAATTGCGAGGGCTTCTGAAAATCCATCGATGCGAAGGGGGCCAGCGTCCTTGCCCCGTCCGAGCAAATTAACGACTACCGCTGGTGATAGTTGTGTCGTTGCGCCGAGTGGGAGACCGGCCACCGCGCGGATATGCTGCTCAAACTGGCTGGTTACACAGGCCTCGAACGTATAATGACCCGAGTTATGTGGGCGGGGAGCGATTTCATTTACCAAAATTTTTCCGCTGGTATCTAAGAATAGCTCAACGCCAAAAATTCCGGCCGCGCCAAGTGCGTCCACAGCGCGGACCGCAATAGCCCGGGCAGACTCGGCGATATCCGGACTTAGCCGAGCGGGCGCGAGAAGAAGATCGAGAACGTTGGCGTTGGAGTCGAATTCCATTTCGACCACCGGGTAGGCCCGTATTTCTCCCGTTTTTGATCTGGCCACCATCACGGCTAGTTCTTTTTCGATATCAATTTTTTCCTCGAGAATACTGGGCCCCTCAAGCATCTCCCCTGCAGAACCACTATCGGCAATTACCTGAACCCCGCGCCCGTCATAGCCGCCGGTGCGTAATTTCTGGACCAAAGGAAACCCGAAAGAGTCGATTTCCGCGAGTGTTGGAGTGGCCGCGGAGTATCTCGGTTGCTCGATGTTCTGCTTCGCCAAAAAATCTCGTTGTTTAAGCTTATCTTGAAGAATTGCCAGAACATCAGGTGATGGATGAACTTCCATTCCTGAACGAGCTTGGTTCTGCAGCGTTTCGACGTTTACGTTTTCCAGATCGTAGGTCACAACATCGACCGACTTACATAGCCAGTTCAAGGCAGCTTCGTCATGGTATCCGCCGATAATTTCCTCGTCGGCAATTTGACCGGCAGGTGACCCGCGAACCGGATCCAAGATGACGACAGTGAAACCGAGCTTCTTCGCCTTCTGGGTCATCATTCTGGCGAGCTGGCCCCCGCCAATGATTCCAATGCGGAGATGAGGCCAAGGTACGGTCATCAAGAAGCGCGGAGGCTATCAGATTTGCCCGTTTTGTCGCCAATACAAGGTCGACTACAATTCATCTGGAACTTTTCTCTCGCAAAACGCGTGCCCTGGCGAGGTCTGTCCGTTTGTGCAAGAGTCGCTGGGACCGTACGGTGTGCATGATTCGCACTGCGAAAGAGGGCAGTTTTTGAGTATCGCCAAGGGACTTTTCACTCAGATCGAAGTCGTTCACGCACTGGCACTGCGAGAGACCCGGACTAGGTTTGGCGTACACCAGCTGGGCTACCTTTGGGCTCTCTTAGAGCCAACTCTGATGATCGTGACGTTCTACGCCCTGTTTGCAGTGGCTAAACACAGCCCGCAGGGGTTCGATGTCTGGGGTTACGTAGGTACCGGAGTTATCCCGTACGCGTTGTTTTCTAACTCCGTCGCCCGGGCGGCAGGTTGTATCCAGGACAATCGAGCTCTACTCTACTATCCCCAGGTTCAGCCCATTGACTTCTTCTGGGCGCGTAGCTGGTTGGAGCTGATGACGTTCTTCGGCGTGTTCATCGTATTACTCGGAGGGGGCGCGCTGTACCGGCAAGAATTCGCTATAGGTTCGCCATTGCTTGTTATTGCTGGCATGGTTTCAGCCTCTATGCTCGGTTCCTTCCTAGGTCTCATCTTTGGAACCCTTTCTCAGGTCAATAAGGTCGCGAATCGGGCACGAGGACCGCTGATTCGTCCGTTGTTTTGGATCTCGGGTATTTTCTTCATTCCGGAAGCCCTACCCTCAGATGCCCGTGAGCTACTTATCTATAACCCCGTACTCCATGCAGTTAGCACGGTCCGTAGTGGCTGGTACGAACACTACAGCTCCTCGTTTATCGACTTTGCTTACGTTGGCAAGTGGATACTGGCGTTGGCCGTCACAAGCCTTCTGCTCGAAAAATTGGTTCGAAAAAGGATCGGCGTCACGTGATCGAACTAAACAATGTTAGCAAGTACTACAAGACCACGCGTCATAAGCAGTTGGTCTTAGACAGCATCAGCGTACGTCTACCAACGAATTCGGGACTGGGTATCCTCGGCCGGAATGGCGCGGGTAAGTCGACTCTCCTTCGAATTATCGGGGGGGCTGAATTGCCCGATTCGGGAACCATAGAAAGAGGCGGTCGTGTTTCTTGGCCCATCGGCTTTACAGGTGGTTTTAGCAAAGCGTTGAGCGGAGAAGAGAACTGTCGCTTTATCGCCCGGATTTACAACCAAGATATCGACGATACGGTTCACAAAGCAAAAGAGTTCGCCGACATCGGTCCATACTTCTATGCACCGGTCCAAACCTATTCTTCTGGTATGCGAGCCAGGTTCGCTTTTGGCGTGAGTATGGCCGTTGATTTTGACGTCTACCTGGTTGACGAGGTTGCTGCTGTGGGTGACGCGAACTTCCGCAGTAAATGCCTAAAGGCGTTTCGTGAACGCCGCGATCGCTCAAGCATTGTCATGGTTTCCCACAACGTTGTAGCTGTGAAACGTTATTGTGATATCGCTTCTGTGCTGCATAACGGGAAGCTCACGGTATATGACTCTGTCGACGAAGCTGCGGAAGTGTACGAAAAGATCAATGAGGCTTAACGATTCATGCGAGAAAAAATGTCCCCAGGTGAACTAGCGCGTCAGATGCGATTACAACGAGTGCGCAAATGGTTGCGTTCTGCGCTTATTTGGGTGGTTGCCCCTACGGCTCTTGCCGCTCTCTATTATAGTTTTTGGGCGACCCCAGTTTTTGAGTCGCACGCCACAATTGTTGTGCACACGGAAAACGGAGCTCCAGATCAGAAAAACGCCGAAATTGTCGGCGAAATTGTTTCCTCGCGAGAGTTGTTTGAGAAGATCAATGCTGCTGTTCCCTTTCGTGGTCACTTCGCAAACGCCGATTTTCTCTCTCGGCTCGGAGAGGATACAGGGAGCGAAGACGCATTGGATTTCTATCGTGGCAAAGTCAAAGTGAAACAGCATCCTCAGTCCATAGTTTTGCGAGTCGGTGCGTTTTCGCCACAAATGGCTCATTCCATCGCAACAGAGGTAATCACACACACGCAGGCAGCCTTCGCTAAACTCACGCTTGAACCGCTTCAAGCAGAGCTAGAAGTTCGGACAAGACAAACCGCGCGAGCAAGACAAGTAGCGGAAGGGATGTTCAATGAGGCTCCAAAGGAAGCCACGGGGGCATTTCCGACTGCAGCCCTAGAGCGAGAAGAAGCGGTGGAAGGCTGGAGAGCGGCTGTGCGGGAGCAGAAGCAGCTTGAAAGACGAATTGCGATGCCGCCAAAACTCGTTCTTCTTTCCGCACCGTCTACACCCACGCAGGCGTCTTATCCCAAAAGGCTTTGGTCGACAGCCACGGTCTTTGTTGTTTCGCTTGCGTTGCTAAGCATTGTCTCAATGTTGGGCGGCGCGATTCGCGAGCACGCGAGAATTTAACGTCTACCTGGCTAAGCTTGCACGAATCTTAGCGGTCTCCCCAGGAGGGACCTTCACGTTTTTGACTCGCTTGGGTTTGTAGCCGCTTGCCTCAATGGTCAGATCGTAAACCCCTGGAGCCAAGCTTGAAATGGCAAAAGCGCCATCGCTCTCCCGGGATGACTTTCGGTGTTTTTTGAACCCGCGAAGCCCAAGCTGTTTAAAGCGGTCAAACCTCACAATAAAACTTCCAATAGGCCTTTTGTCAGCGCCAAGAACGGTGCCTTCAAGTACTCCATTTTCCGCCAATACCAATTCTAAATCGCGGGTGGGGGCTCGAACGCTGTGTATGATGGTCTTTGCAAAGCCTCGCTTCTGTGCACTGACCCAATGTGGTCCATTGTCTATATTTTCTATTGCGAAATTTCCAGATTCGTCAGTCCGGGTACCAATGGCTTTTGCCTTTGAGCCACCTCTTCTAACATGCACTCCAGCATCGGGTACGGGTTCGCCATTGACATCAACCACCCTTCCCAACAGTTCCTGCGGGCTAGAGAGAGACAGTTTCAAGCTGTGTCTGCGGCTGGAACCGAGATCTTTTTCTAGTGGTATAGACGGCGCAACACCCTCGGCGCGGGCTTCAAAGACTGCCACCCCCGTTGGTAGCTCTTCAAATGTAAAATTGCCGCTGGTATCTGTGGTGACGTTTGTAGAACTAACCGACTTGCCTTGGGTGACAACGGTCACAAACACATCAGCGTTTTCCGCCCCAGTTCCAGTGGGGTTCAAAACCCTGCCGAAAACGCGGACCGATCCACTTAATACGATGTCCACGTCTGCCAGTTTCTCGCCCGGCACGACTCTGAAATCACGTCGGCCGCGCAAAACCCCTTGTTGTGCTTCGAGAGTTACCGTCCCTTCCTCCATCGGAACGAAAAGAGAGTATCGTCCGCTGCTATCGGACTGGGTTCGATCTTCGAAAAAGCCCATTTCCGCGTCTTTCTGACTAGAAGAAGATGCCGAAGCATATAGAACAGTCGCTCCCGGGGATGGCGCCTCGGCGTCGGTAAAGACGGTCCCGGTTACCTCGAGCATCTCTGAGACCTTCAATACGATCTGGATCGGCTTTGTTTGGTTTCCGACCTGAACCACGGGCTGGCCGACAGCGACCAGCCCTCGACCTTGTGCCGACACGCGGTACGTTCCGCGCTCTAGCTTGATAGTGAATTCACCGTTCGGATCTGTCGTTTCGGCAAGTTCCACTCCGCGTTTAAAAAAGAAAACATCAACTCCGGGAACTGGTTCGTCGTTTTTAATTGAAACGACCTTGCCGATAACCAGCCCAGGTTGGCCAGAGGTAAGAAGTTCTTTGGCACGCAGAACGGTTTTGTTTTTGAAAGCCGGCCGTGGAGTACGTGGAGAAACCGATTTTTCTGCAATCGCTTCTACAGGAAGAGCAACCTCTTTCGACTCCTCTGATTGCCCACCACGCAGTGCTAGGTAGCCAGCAGTGGACACCATAGCGGCGCAAACTAAGAATGCTATCCTTGTTTTTCTGTTGCTAGGTCTCTGCATCGGAAGACCTGCGAAGTGCCCGCCGAATGCGGCCTTGGGCCCGGTTACCTAATCGAGAAACTTCTAAGGCCACAACTCGTTTGATCATGCCTTGCGTTGAGTCACCAAAGCGCCAAAGACTCTTAGGATCGCGACGAGAAACATATGAATTAAAAGCTTTTGCTCGACCAAATAGTCGACTCTGTGGTGGAGGAAGCGCCTTTCCAGTACTGGCCTGCTCCTCCAGTAACCGAAAGATCTTGGAGATTGCTTCCTCCGTGCCTTGCTCTGGCGGTGCGGCATACCGCTCATACCAATCAGACTCGAACTGGAATGGCAGTTCCGCAGTGACGGTTGAGAAGTCACCAAGGAGCCCGCTTCCAACAAAGAAGTGGTTCCCAAGGTTTTCGTGAATACCAAGGTCGGTAATAACGCGTGTTGGTATACCGAGAGCTAGCGCTTCCAAGGCAGCCGTGGAGCTAAACGTCATGCAGACTTTGGTCCGCTCAAAGAGTTTGGCAATAGGCTCATAGCTCACGATCAAGTTCGCCGGAACGTCTTTTTGTAACAAGAGTTCTTCGTAATGATAGCGGATTCTATGAAGAGTCGTTTCGCTTGGCCTATGTCTCGGCTTGAGAATAACTTCGCTTTGCGGGTTGCTAGCCGCAATCTTTGCCAGGCTCTCTACAACATATTCACGTTCGTACCGACCAACCGGCGCGGTGGGTTGACCGGCAAACAAAAACGCTCCCCCTGTTCTGTTTTTTTTGCGGGGTTTTTGAGGCAAAAAAGATAAGCCTGACCAGACAGCGTTATCACCGGGCAGACCAAGAGACCGCGCGGCATCTTGGTAGAGTTTCAAGTCGTACCGCGAATTCAACATAACAAGGTCGCAGGAAGACCGGCTCATCATTCCTTCTAGGTGGAATCGGAAAATCAGCCCCGGATACAGGGAAACTGCAACAGGCCTTTTGGCGTCGCCCTCTTTCCAAAGCTCATGAAATTTAGCCATGAATTTTCGCGTCGGTGTTCCATTTAGCGAGACAATGACGACGTCGTAGGCCGTCAACCGCTTCTTAGTTAGTACCGAAGAGAGCTTCTCAGGAACCAAGTCAGTTGGTAGTCCAAAACCTCTAAGCTGTGTTTCGCTAATCTGTTTGAACCAGCGAAAAACTAACGCGTAGTCGATCTGAGCGCCCTTGGTTTCCAGCGTCGTGGCGAGCGATTGCCCTGCCCGCAAAAAGGAGTCGAAATCTCCGACAACCAGTACCTTCAACGCCGTGTTAGGCACCGACATTCTCTTTTCTTGCCGTCATGATAGCGTCGCAGATTTCGCGAACAGCTCCGTGTCCCCCTCTAGCACTGAGTACGATATCGGCAACAGATAGAGCAGAGGCATGCGCGTCGGCGGGCGCAACCGAGCACCCACACATTTCCATGCAGCCCAGATCGTTGACATCGTTGCCGACGTAAACGGTATGGCTGGCACGCGTGTCGTTTTCCTTCATCCACCTGGCTAGAATCGTAGGTTTGTCGTCAACTCCGTGAAGGGTTTCAAGAGATAACTTCTTGGTACGGGCTAAGACGACGGGATTCTTCTCTTTAGAGAGAACCAGAATCCTTACACCGGAATCTCTTAGTAGCTCTAAGCCCATGCCGTCCCCGCGGCTACAAAAAACAGATTCCAGCCCTTCCTGCGATACCAGCACCCGGTTGTCTGTGAACACCCCGTCAAAGTCGAAAACGACGGCATCCAACGGCGTCGGCAGCGAATGGTTGATATCTCCTGGACCGACAAGCGCTCGGGCTACCGTAAGGTCCTCCGGCTCATCTATCTCTATCGCATGTCCGGTTGGCGTTACGTAGGCAGTTACGCGACCGCAGAACCGTTCTCGTTCTCTCTTGAAGATGGCCGTCTGCATCGCGTAAGCGGCGCCAGTTTCCAAGAGCTCCTCCTCGAGATCTTGCCGCCGTTGACGCTTTTTCCCTGAGTGATTCACTCCTACAACAGAATCATCCGAACGCTTCCAAAGAAATCTGTGGTGAGGTACAGCCATGAAACAACTGTCTGCGCTCTGAGTGCAGAGCGTACTGATAAGGCCATCCAATTCCGCACTGGTCGTCAGCGGTGAGGTGCACTGAACCAAAACGGTAATGTCGGGTTGATATGACTCATTTTTTTGTAAGACGTCCAAGGCGTGCAAAACAGCACTCTCAGAGGTTGCCGTGTCTCCGCTCAAGTCAATCGGACGTTCGATGACCTCCGCGCCCAGACCTCGACTCACTTTTGCGATCTCGGGGTGATCGGTGCTTACGACCACTCTGTCTATCTTGCTTGAAGCCAAGCAAGCCCTGATGCTGCGGCCAACGAGGGGAATCCCGCCGACTGGCCTCAGGTTCTTGTTCTTGATTCCCTTGGACCCTCCCCTAGCCGGAATGACCGCAAGGCAGGTAGTCGTCGTCATTTCACTAACGCGGGCCGGCTTTCAGCCTGTTTATTAAACTCACCCCACTTGAGTTTCTGTCTCTGTGGCAACTCAATGTCGAGAAGTTCTTTGCTCCGGTAGGTCAGCGACTGGGCAACTGCCTTCGTGTTTCGCACTAAGCGTCGAATCCCGTCGGGTTCAAGCGAAGCCGCATGATCAGTCCCCTTCCAAGTTCGGTCGAGAGTGTAATGCCTTTCGATCCAAGTGGCACCGAGCGCTTGTGCAGCGATATCGACTGCTATGCCTAAATGGTGGCCAGAGAAACCGATGTCCTTGACCCGCCCTTTGTAGGTCTCAATCAGCCGGGTAATTTCCCGAATGCATAAATCCGCAAATGGAACAGGGTAGCCGGAGGTGCATGAGTAAAGAACCAAGTCCTTTGCCCGTTTTTTTGATTCGAAGAACTCAACAACTCGAGCTTCCTCCTCGCGAGTTGTCATCCCAAGTGAAACGTGTATATCGCCGCGAAACTCGTCGCAGAGATAACCCAACACGTCGAAATGCTGGTTGGTTGCTGAGGGAATTTTTATGTATGACGGGTTGAGAGCAGCCATCTCTTTGGCGCTTGTCACGTCCCATACCGACACCGCGTATCCGACACCCATTGTTTCGCAATACTGCATCAGCTCCCGATGCTGATCTTGCGAGAACTCCAGGAACTCTCTATGGGCGCCATAGGTATCCCCGTATGAGTTAACGGGATTTGGATGAGGCGAGTTGTACTGCTCTTTTGTAAGAAGCTCTTTATTGGTCCGCTTTTGGAACTTTACGAATCCAGCCTTGCAAAACGACGCAGCTACCCCGATGAGCTCTTTAGCAACCTCCATATCGCCTTTATGGTTGCAACCTATCTCGGCGACGATCACTGGTTCTTTGGTCATTCTATCCCTCAGTCTAAGTTAAGCAGTAGGGCTGCATTGTAGGGCATGTTGTGGGCTGTTGCCCTCTTTTGTGCCCTTCGTGAATCTCTTGACAACTCACGATTTTCGCGACCATACTGCGAACCCCAAAAGAGGCCTTTAGTGAGTAAAAACGAAAACTTGGAGAATGACACCGAAGAAAGTTCCGGCAGCATTTTCTTCGTGGCCGACTCCGACAGTCAGCTGAAGCCCGCTTACCGGCTTACCAAGTACGTCGCAGACCAGATGGGCTGGTCGATGTCGGGGAACCTTTTACCTGGACGAGTTCAAGCGTCCAAAAGACAGATTGAGACTGTTGGTGTGGAGTGCCCCCTTCACAATCTAGAGCTAGACGAACTGGCTCCGTACGTCAGCTCCCATACCGTGGTGGTGGCTTTCTTGCCGGGTAGCAAGCTCTACCTTCTTCAGGCTGCACTATCGGAGCACAGAAAACGCAGAAACCTCGCGATCCGCCCCTTGATCGTTACCGGGTACAACGGCGTGGTCTATGAAAAGCACCTTGAAGGTTTGTTGTGGCGGGTTGGTTACGATTTCATCACGGTAAATTCCCAGCATGACTTGGATTTGTTTACCCGACACTTAAATGATTTTAACTTTCCAACGCACCCTTTGGTGGTGACGGGCCTGCTCCTTGCCCAAGGCAAAGAGAGTTGCGTAACTCTGTTGAAACAAAAAGCTTCCGAGCCAATCAAACAAGTGCTTTTTGCCTGTCAGGCGGCCGTCCCTAAGGTGCGTATCGAACGCCGATACTTGCTCAAGAAGTTCGTAGAGTACGCAAGGCGACATCCGACACGAAAAATTCTAGTGAAGCCTCGAACCGTCCCCGGCGAAGAAACGTTTCACCGACAACGTCATCACTATCAACACATTTATAATGAAGAGTTCCGAAAAAACGGTCCTCCAAATCTCGAGTTTGTATACGATGGGTTCGAAACATACCTACCTAAAACCGACCTGGTGGTATCTGTCAGCTCCACAGCCATACTTGAAGCCGCTGCCTTCGGCGTTCGCACTGCAATCCTTACGGACCTGGGCATAAAAGAGGCCATGGGGAACCATTTTTTCGCGGGCAGCGGTCTATTTACGACCATGGCAGACCTGATGGCAGATCGGATCCCAGAGGCGGACGAAAACTGGTTCGCCACACACGGTCTGGGAGGAGATGTAGGGTTTTCGAACCTTGTAGCCGAATTGAAAAAATCGTTACGAGGCACTCCCCCTGTACAAGAGAGCGCATTTCTTCAGACTGCTTGCGGCCCCAAAAAAATGCCTTACCAGCACAAGCGAATCATCGAATTGTCAGGCCCTAGACCGGAAGAAACCAGAATTCAGGCTTTTGTACGCAAGTCGAAGAAGTTGGTCTGGCGTCCCCGCCGCTTCTTTGTGGACGCAAGATCGAATCGGGCCAAGAAACGCCGAGCTAGCGCCAGACCTATCTAGACTTAAGGTCAGCACCTCTGTCAGAAGTTAGGGTGGTGATTTCCTCTGGATGTTCGGCAAACAAATCTTTGCCGTAAAACTTGGGTAGAAGGCCGTGGGTCCGCAGCTCTCGAACTAGCTTTGGGCTGAGCGGCTTGTACCCAAGCTCTGGTCTCTGATGGCGAAAGAAAGAGTGGAATCGCCAAGAGTGCCTGTTCTCGGCTCCGAACACGTAAGCAAGAGTTGTCTTGGGGTACGAAAATGACTCGCTGAATTCCTGCCCCGAGGCGTTCAGACGCCTTCCGCAATGGAGAAGCCTTTCATCAAACAGAAGCACATCGCCCGGGCCCATCTCCAACATTGCGGGTCGTTCGGGGCGCTCAGCAAAAAGAGCACGCCGACAATTATCCGACTGACGGACTAAGTCGTATGCCTTCAGTTCATTGGAGACGTGCCCGAGGCGTGTTTCAATTTTGTGGCTCCCAGGCACGACTGCTAAACCTGCTCGCTGGATGTCCAGATAGATGATTGCCTTCGCCGTACGATAACGTTCCTTGGTCTCATCCCAGTCTGCCGTACCGAATTTGCGGCATGCTGAATCGCGGTGCCAGTTGTCCCGGTTATGGTCAGTCTGAACATCGCAGACCTGCAGAAATTTCATGGGAGCCTGAAGGACGCCTTCCACGGTGGCAATCAAGTCTTGGTTGAATAGCTCGGCACTCGCACTGTCGAGAAGGTTGAGCGCGTCACAGAGGCTGTCGCCAAAACGAGCCTCGCCGACCTCTTCTCGTAGTCTGGCGGCTAGTTCCAGCGATTTTTCTTTTTCAAAAAAACCGCGAAGGAGAACAAATCCGTTTTTGTTGAAGAGTTCTGGGAGCTCTTTCTCTACCGCCTTGGCCTTTTGTTGCCGCACTTCTGGGTACGTAGTCGCCAGCTTCGCTGTCCCTTTTTGCGGCTGTCCTGCAACCACGGGGGTGCGGTTCGTTGCTACCTTCGCGATGACCGTCAGCTGCCCCCTCGATGAAAGGGTGAAAACATCTGCATCCTCGGGCTCGAAGACAGGATCCGTGAGCAGCAAATTGTCAATTTTGCTAACAGTGTCGGCAAATACAATTTCAAAGCCTGCCTTCTCCAGTATTGCGACTAGGGAGCCCGGAGTAAAAAACAGAGTATGTGGCTCGTGTTTAGTAACGAGCCGGTACCTAGAAAGAGCACCGCCGGGGACCTCAACGTAAAAAACACCCCCAGGCTTCAATGACCGTCTTAAATAATCAAGCGTTGGATAAAGGTCGTCGGGATGAAGGTGTTCTAGGGAGTGGGACGAAAGTACGAGGTCGTAACTCTTAGGAGCCAGTCCGCGGATGTCGACACGCGTAGCGCCGAGAAAATCCAGATACTTCTTACTGTTTTCATCATGTTCGACTGCATGTTTCACCCGAGCACCGCTCGCGTAGAGCGCGTACCCCGGGCCACCTCCAAAATCGAGCATGGCGTCGATATTGGAAACATATTTCTTGGCCCGAATAAGCTGATTCTCGCTTCTCTGAAAATAGCGTCTTACGCGCTTCCGGTTTAGTAGCGGATTCTCTTTGCTGAAATAGAGCGCTGGGTCGACCTGATGGCGATCGCCCCGGTTTTGCTTGCCGTACTCGCGTTGGTAGTACGTATTCAAATCAAACGGCACGTCGGGAACCCATCCCAAGCCGCAGTCCTCGCAAAACAAACATAAGAGTCTGGAAAAACGCGGGGAGGTACTGTACGGATAGGCGCTGACCCAAAGACTGGTTCCGTCGCAGGCGGGACAGACAGCGTCTGCAACGGTGCTCTTGGAAAAGAATTGTAGGGCGCCGGTTTTCATTCCCTTGATTTCTTTTTCGAGCAGCTTGTTTGCTCGTTCGGCTTTTTCTAACCGTTCGTGCAAGTTAATCGCAGTTCGGCGACCGATAGCCTCCCGGACGCCGCTCAACAAAGAACCTGTCGACTCGACGAATTTTTTTAACGGTCTCACTGCATGGCGCTGCGCCGCAGGCACAGTTAGCTTTTTGATATTCTGTTCCATGTTGCTCGAACGATGGGCGTATTCATATCACCCTGGCCCTTTTGATGCTGGGTTTCTTCCGGAACGTTGGATTACCAATGGGGGGCAGAACGGCGCGTAACTACTTGAACACGTCGACAACGCCAACAACCCTTTTTTGCTCATCCACGGCGATTAACGCGCCAAGCTTCATGTGCTGCATTCGTTGACGGGCAACTCGCAAGAGCTCGTCTTGTCCCACGGTGACCGGATAGTCGGTCATTATGGAAGAAACAGGCATGCATTTTAGGCCTTCATACCTTTGCATGGCTCGCCGCAAATCTCCGTCTGTCACGAGCCCGAGCAGCTTCCTGTCTTCCATCACAAGGCAAAGTCCAAGCTGGCCCTGGTTAACTACCACCAACGACTCCTCGACAGTTGAGTTCGGGTCGACACACGGTAAGTCTTGCGTACGCATTACATCACGGACCCTCGCTGTGAGCCTTTTGCCTAAGCGTCCACCGGGATGGAGACGGGCAAAATCTTCGGAGGAAAATTGACGTTTGCGAATCAGGCAAACCGACAACGCATCCCCCATTGCCATTGTCACCGTTGATGACGTGGTCGGAGCCAGATCGTTAGGGCAAGCTTCTCGCTCGACACTACAGTCAAGTACAACGGTTGACTCCCTTGCCAGTGTCGATTCATTCTTCCCTGTGAACGCGATTGAAGGCACGCCAATACTGTCAAGGTGACTTGTGAGAGCTATGACTTCCTTGGTCTCACCACTTGCAGATACCAGGACCGCAACGTCTCCTGGGCTAATCATACCCAGGTCGCCGTGATGAGCTTCTGCGGCATGGACGAAGAGAGCCGGGGTCCCGGTTGACGCGAAAGTTGAAGCCATCTTGTTGGCAACTAGCCCTGATTTTCCTAGCCCAATAAAAGCAATTTTCCCTTTGGCGTTGAGAATGAGCTCCAACGCTTTCTCAAAGGAATCGCCAAGGCGCTCACCCGCTTGTTGGAGTGCCTGCGCTTGCTGTTGAAAGACGTCCCGGGCTTCCTCTACCCCACCCGTTTTTTCCTGAATCCGACTTCGCGCACCCCGAAGGGTCACCACCCGGTCAACTTGATTACTCATAAGATTTCCTTAATCTAAGAAATAGGTACGACGACAGCTAAGTACAAACAAATAAGGCCCAAACAGTCTCATTTCGGGTTGCCCACGGCCAGTTATTGGAGCGGGAACGCTGTTCATACCGCAAAAACACGCTCTTTCTTTGTCTGGATGTAGGCTTGCCGACCTCGGCCCCTCTTTGCCGGTTCGACAGTTATGTTCTGGGTAATAGGAGCAGCAAACTCCGGGTTTGCTACCTATAATGGGCTATGAACAAATTCTGCCTGCTTCTTTTACTCCCGCTCGCAGCCTGCCTGCCGAAGGAGCGTGCAGGCAAAGGCGGGATCGATGTTATCGAACTAGATCCGGAGATAACGATGAACGTCACCCCTTCCTCCCAGGCGATGAATCTGGGCGAGAGTGCCGAGTTTGTAATAGATGTTGATTCGGAAGACTACGATGGGGTGTTGACGTTTAGTGTCGGGAACCTTCCAGAAAGCTGGGAGGCTCAGTTTGACCCGCCAACAACTGCACTCGCTGACGGAGACAGTTTCGCGTCAACGCTGACTGTGACCGTGCCCTCCAATGGAAGCGCAGGAAGTTTTGAGCTTAATGTGGAGGTAGATGCGGGGGACTTGTTTCTTACAAGTGACATAGAAATGTCTGTTGAAGATACGGTCCTAGTCCCTATTGCCCCCGGCACTGCAGGCGGCGAACATAATTTTTTATCGCCGACGGTTCGCCTTGGGACCACGGTACGTTTTGAGAACTACGATACGATTGCCCATAGAATCCATGCCAGTTACGGAGACGCTGGCTTCCCTCACCAGCCAGACTCCATGCTCCCTTCCGAGGGCCCTGGCGCAGTTGGCGGGACTCATGAGGTGGTTCTTTCCGCCCCAGGGGCATACCTGTTTTATTGCCACGCTCACCCCGGGGCAGAATCGGGCAATGGGGTATTGACTGGCGAAGCTGGGCCAACTCCTGTTGGGGAGTAGTACTGAGTTTAGGCTAAAACTGTTCGGTCGCAGGGTTGGCCGTTGCCAATTGCGGTGCCGTTTTGCTCGAGCGGAGCGCCCTAAACGGTGCCGTGAAAACGCTGGTTATCCCACGGCGTACACGCGTGATTGTTTTGCCCTGCGGCATGAATCGAATCCCGCAGCCAAACATCACTGCAAGCGTCGCAATGGGCAGGTGGTACCAAAAACGTTTTCCTCTTGCTGCAACGAGGTATTGCAAGCGCATGGCCCCGGCAGAAATAGCAAGCGACGACAGGAAACGTTGCAGATCGGACTCTGAGAAGCGTCCGCCATCCCAGTTTGTGGCGTCTTCGTAAAAATTAAATAGCTCACGGCTTTTGATCTTACCCTTGCGCGCCGACGCGCTCGCAAACAGTTCTTGTAGGGAGCGAATGTGTTTCTTGCCTACGTTCATACAAAAACCCAGCCAGCGCGAACCGTGCAGATCCGAGGCGTAGTCTTTCATCCAGTGCGGCAACAAAAAGAAGAAATAGGCCGCGGTATCAAAATGTACGTGCAGATGTGCTTGCAGTGGATCGTGCATGCACTTGTAAAAGTCGGTGATGTTATCCTGAATCATCGCGAAAACCGACCGGTGGCAGTAGTCAAGGTTTTCAGCAAACTCTTGTGTTAGTTCACCTACAAGATCTTTTCCGACCATGGCTGCAACTTGCTTGATTTGAACGGATGTGATGGCCAGACCCATACTGTAAAGAGGGTCAACAGAATTGGCGGCATCCCCTACCAGAAACCAACCCTCGTCGGAATACACCTGCTTCGCGTCATACATGTAATTCCGATACACATTGGTATCAAGAACCGTTCCGCTGCGTACAAGCTCGGCCAGTACTGGATGTTCCTTGTCAGCGTAGGCAAGAAACTCCTCCATATTGCGAACTTCGCCCGCTCCAAGATCGGACCGGTACACAGTTCCTATACTCATAAGCGAAGCTTTGCCTTCTTCGCGCAACGGTATGACCCAGTTCCAACAATTCTTTCCAAAGAAATGGTGGGTAGCGAGTCTGTGCGGAAATGAGTCGTTTACATTTCTCGGATCGAGGTTGTCGATAATGCTGGGATCAAAATCTTTGAGGCGAAACCAAAACGAGCTCCGCTGCTCTTCTTTTCGTTTACGAAGACCTAGCTGTTTTGCCAATACTCCACTCCGGCCTGTGGCGTCGACGACCCAGCGGGCCACGAAAGAGGATGACTCCCCATCACTACCTTTGCATAGAATTTGGTGG
The DNA here is from genome assembly GCA_964410875.1 of uncultured Kofleriaceae bacterium. Taxonomy (GTDB): domain Bacteria; phylum Myxococcota_A; class Polyangia; order Haliangiales; family Haliangiaceae; genus CAYPIX01. Next base: position 2,377 of record CAYPIX010000060.1, on the reverse strand, counting down.
GCATGACGCTTGATCTCTACGCGTCGGGCGATGCCCTCTCGGACGATCACCCCTAACTCAGCAGCGCGTTCGGCAAGTTCGTCAACAAGAGTGAAACGGTTGACCTGATGGGAAGGGATTGGCAAAAGACGATCGGTCCCGTGAACTGCATAGGTACGGTCTTCCGGGTTTTCCAGATCTTCTTTGAAATAGTAGGTGAGCCCGTGCTTGGGGAGATGGTTTTCCTCTAGTTTGTGGGCGAGTCCGATCTCATAAAGAAACAAAGTACTTGCTTCGGTTAGGGACTCGCCAACAACAGGTGGCTTTGCGCCAGGTTTGTCCAACACGACCACTGAAAGACCGGGGAACTGCTGCTTAAGATAAATCCCAGTGAGCATGCCCGTGATACTTCCACCCAGAATTGCTACGTCACAGCGCTGTCCCTTACCTGCTTTTCCCTCCACCTCTCTACAAGTTGCAACCTGTGCACCACTTTTTACGTTCGTGATTATGTGCACTTGGAAGGTCCTGCTCGTCTAAATTGCCGAGGTCTTGCCACCCCACCGGGCCATTGCTCTCCGCTATATCAGCTTGCAAATACCTGTTTTCGTGGCAGGCTGGCCGCCATGTTCATCGCTCGCGTCACTGCTCTGGCCTCTGTTTTTACCGCTATTCTTACACTTAGCGTTGCTTACGGACAGAACCAAATTTCAGATAGCGCCCAGGAGTTTTCGCCGCCCTCCGAAGTAAAACTCGAGGGCAAGACCTCCATGATTGTCACCCATCCCGGCACTGAGTGGGACGTCCAGAAGGTCGCTAAAAAGGGAATCGATTTTGCGGTGGAGTTCGCGAAGAAGAAAAGTTGGCCCACTGTCTATCTCCAGGCAGAGCTGGACACCCTTAGCTACTATCCGTCGGTTCAGACACCAGACCACATTGTACTTTCCAGTGCTGGAGAATTTTCTTTTGAAGTAAAGAGCAAACGGGTCGTCTCGATGGGAGGCTGGTTCTCTAACTGTCACAAGCAATCGGTTCGCGACATACTAAAAGCATTCTCAAAGAGCCCAAAGAAAAACCGTAAGCTGTTCCTTGCCGTAGACGGAATCTACGAAGGCGTAAATAACGAATTTGCGTCGGGTCTTCTCGATCACCAAACCCAAAGACGGCTTGAAGGTGAGTTTGCTGGGCATACCGTGCCGCTGGAGGCCATTCTCGATGAGGTTGAAGAGGAAGATGCATTTAATGCCCTTGTAGGCTTCGCAGAGCAACATTATTCGCTCCACCTCGACGAGTACCCGTTCAATTTTATACTTACTTATGGCGAACTTACCAAGCGCTGGACGCGGGACAAATCGTTGCCAACCGTCCACATTAGATTTATTCGCGCGCAGCGGTAGGTCTTTCCGTTGACAACCCTCCGTAACAATTTCGGCAAGGGGGAATGGGGCGTCGCCGCTGGTGCTGGGTTTATCAGCTTTGCCGCGGTACTGGTCAAGCTGGCCGCGGCGTCAGGGATGGCGCCGACTTCGATCGGGTTGTGGCGAGTCGGGGTCGCGTCTGTCGTCTGTTGGGGACTTTTCTTCTTTGGCGCAAAGCAGCTGGCTCTACCTCGCAAAGCGAGGCGGATGGCTTTGTTTGCCGGCCTCTGTTTCGCTGCCGATCTGTTCTTCTGGCACAAGTCCATACTTGCGGTAGGCGTCGGCATGGCGACGATGCTCGCTTCTACGCAGGTGTTCTGGTCGGCTCTGGTCGCTAAGTTTGTTCTCGGCGACAACTTGTCGCCGCGCCTACTACTTGGAGCTTTGATCGGCCTTCTCGGGGTTACCTTTCTCGTGGGTATAGGTTCTCAGATCAGCTTTACACCCGAGTATGTTTTCGGCCTTGGATTCGGTTTTGCGACCGGCGTTTCTTACGCAGGCTACATACTCAGCATCCGGCAAGCGAGCATTGAATTCGAGCTTTTTGCGGCTCGGGAACCGGTTCAAGCCGGCTCGAAACTGACGCGTACCACCGGAATTTTGGCCTACAGCACCCTCGCATCCACTGTTGGCCTCTTGGTCTTGGCGACGCTTGAATCTTCCCAGTTGGCGCCGCCTTCAACCCAAGCATTTGTGTTTTGTCTTTTGCTAGCAATTGGGCCTCACGTTCTTGGTTGGATGTTTATTTCATTGGCACTTCCCAAGGTCCAAGCCTCAGTGGGGGCGTTGATTTTGCTTTCGCAACCTCTTTTGGCCACAGTGTGGGGCGTTTTGTTTTTTCGCGAAGAACTCACTGCTCTCCAATGTTGCGGAGCGGTTTTAGTTCTAGTGGGGCTTTATCTGGGCAACAGTCGCTCAGGGCCCGCAGGCAAATAGAAAAATGGCTCGCAGCTGGAGCTACGAGCCATAGGTGTGTATAT
>CAYPIX010000059.1:0-24292 GCA_964410875.1 uncultured Kofleriaceae bacterium | reverse complement strand
GGCTTTGGCGTTTTGGAAAGCGACACGTGGCTCGGTGTATCGTCACGATGAGGCGTTTATCATTTCTCAGGCCGAGCGAGCTTGGGAGCGCGATCAAGACAAGACAGGAACAGCTCGGCAATTCCTCGCAATCTTGGCCACCCGATCGCGGCTACAACGACTCGCGTCGATCAAGGCACCGGCTTTGGTTATCCACGGCTCAGATGATCGACTCATCCTGCCGTCTGCGGGCCGCGCCACGGCCAACGCCATTCCAGGAGCATACTATCTGGAGATTTCCGGTCTCGGTCACGAGATGGCTCCCGCTTGTTACCCGATCATTGGCACAATGATGCGTTCGCTAGCATCTTAGCCGTAACGTTACGACTTGCTGTCCGGGTTCTTGTTGCCAATAGAGTCGTCAAGCTCGGTAAACGCACCGTAAACCGCTCCGATTCCCGCACCGACAATGAACTGCCAATTGGGAATTGCTCTAGTTTCTCCAAGGAGTTCTAGCTCCATGCCACTTGCGAAGTATTTGACCAACGCATAGAGGCCTGCTCCTATCCCGGCGCCGAAAACCGCCTTGAGGGCCGGTGTCCAGAGGGTCGCTCCTTTGTCGCGTAAGTGACTCCAAATAGGCTTCCCAACCAAAAGACCAATAACCGCTCCGATTGAGCAGTAGACAAGCCAGCCTGCCCAGCCGCCAAGGCCTAATTCATAGGCGCCATAGCCGAGGCCGCCACCAATCACAGCTCCCTTGAGCAATCCGAGGAGAAGACGAAACATACATCCAGTGTGGCCGCGTTTGTCTCAGGCAGCAAGGACCAGGTACAAATTTGCTTAGGATCCCCTATTCTCGATCAGGCCTAGAGAGCCAGTTCGTCGGTCTCTATCTTCATTTGCACCATAAGTGCCTTAATATCGGCGAAGAAGCTGCTTTTGTGCTCGTCTTGAATACCGGGCCCTCTTTCCATCGTCATGCTCAAAGGGTCCACATGTTGGCCGTTTTTCTTCACGCCGAAGTGCAAATGGGGACCGGTGGACAAACCAGTGGTGCCAACATAGCCGATCACGTCCTTTCGTCGCACGGTTTGCCCAACCTCCAGGTCGGCGGCAAACTTTGACAAGTGCAAGTAAGAGGTTCGGTAGCCGTTTCTGTGATCAAGCTGAACCACGTTGCCACCGCCGCCCTTTGGACCTTTGTAAACCACTTTTCCAGGCGCAGCTGCCCAAACCGGTGTCCCAGTGGGAGCGGCATAGTCGACACCGTAGTGTCCGCGCGATGTGTGGAGGACCGGGTGCATTCTCGCCCGACTAAAGCGTGAAGAAACCCGAGCATATTTTAGCGGAGACTTCAAAAACGTGCGCTCAAGGGCTTCACCATCTTCGCTAAAATACCCTTCGTTACGATCCGGCGGCGTCCATAAGAACGCTCTGTAGGTTCCCGCCTGACCTGCATACTCCGCTGCAACGATTTTCTTGTACCGTAGAAAGTCGCCGTTAAGGTACTCCGTATCGACTAAGATCCTGAAACTGTCGCCCGGGTGCTGATCCAGGAAGAAATTGAGATCAAAAGCGAAAACGCCAACGAAGAGGGGCACGATGCTGGTGTCATGCCCCAGTCTGGTTATTGTTTGATAAACAGAGCCCTGGATTTTTCCCAAAATCAACTCTCTTTTCAAAACTGGAACCATGTCATCCCGCGCGACCTCGAAGCTCTTGCCGCTGGTGTCTCTAACGGCGCGCACGCTGCTGATTCGGTTTTCGCGGTACCGAAATCGAAGCAACCCACTTTGATCAAAATCTGCCGTGAAGGTTTGCCCGGGCCGGATAGATCTCAGATCAAGCTCGCTCGCCAATGCCCTGATAAGACGATCTGCCTCAGCAGCTGAGGCGCCAGAACGGCGTAACAGCGCCCCCATACTGTCTCCGGCAACGACTTCGCCATCAAAAGAGCGAACCACAGTCGATTTCGGAGCCGCCGTCAGAGCTGGGGAAGTTTCATCAGTTTCCGTACTCGAGAGTGGGTTTCCAGTAGCTACAGCCGCCCTCTCCATCACCGCAGGGATAGATGTGCCGCCACGCCAAAGAAAAACATATAGGTTAATTCCAACCAAAAGAGCGATAACGAGCCCCAGATATAGGCTGCTCCGAGACCGTTTCCTCTGTTTTCGCGATTTTTTCTTGCGACTTTTGCGACGACGAGTGGCCATGATGTCAATTTCGGTCGGTATTCCAACCCGAACCAGCAATTAGACTCTCACGTGCGAATGCAACGCTCAAGAAAATGGCAAAAATGTAAAACGCCAACTACCTTGTAGTGGGCTTGTACCCTGCTTCCTCCAGCGAATATACATATTGAAGAGACAGAAAAAACCCTAGCGAGACGGTAATCATGGGCGGAAAACCAAGACCATCTAAGAAGAAACAAGAAGCGCTTCCATTCGGCAACCCAGATGCACAGGCAGACGGTGCGTCCTTAATGCAGGAATCAAGAAGGCGCTATCTCAATTACGCGCTCAGTGTAATCACCGCTCGCGCTTTGCCCGATGTACGTGACGGTCTCAAACCGGTTCAGCGGCGTATCCTCTACGCGATGTTCAATGATGAGCGTCTCTACCCGGAAAGCAAACATCGAAAGAGTGCCAAAGTAGTAGGTGCCGTCCTTGGTAAGTACCACCCACACGGAGATACAGCCGTCTACGATGCCATGGTCCGGATGGCCCAGTGGTTCTCCCTGCGAATGCCTCTTGTCGATGGCTCCGGGAATTTCGGTTCTCTAGACGGCGACAGCGCCGCCGCTTACAGGTACACCGAAGCGAGAATGGCTCCCCCTGCGATGGAGCTACTCCGTGAAATTCGCCAGGAAACCGTCCCTTACCGAGCAAACTTCGACGGCACAGCGGAAGAGCCCACCGTACTCCCCGCCAGGTTGCCCAATTTGCTTATTAACGGCTCTACCGGGATCGCCGTTGGTATGGCCACAAACATTCCGCCTCACAACCTAAAGGAAATCACTGAAGCCCTGGTTGCTCTGGTGGACGACAAGAAGTTAACGACTACCAACTTGCTCAAGCATATCAAAGGCCCCGATTTCCCCACAGGTGGACAGCTACTAAATAGCAAAGTCGAGCTCCGAAAAATCTACGAGACCGGCAGTGGCCCCGTGCGAGTCCGGGGCGAATACAAAACCGAGGCCAAGAAACGCGGCGCGCCCGCTATCGTCATCACGTCGATTCCGTATGCAGTCAATAAGTCGACACTGATCGAAAAAATCGCCGACGTCATCATTGCCCGCAAACTGCCATTGCTAGTTGATGTTCGAGACGAGTCCACCGAGGACATTAGAATTGTCCTCGAGACCAAGAAAGATGCCGATCCAGAAATGGTGATGGCTTATCTATACAAACACACACCGTTGGAGCAGGCGTTCAACGTAAACCTGACCTGTCTGACTCCGACCCAAAACCCGGACATAGGACAACCAAAACGCCTCGGGCTTAAGCCGATTCTCCAACACTTTCTCGATTTCCGTTTTGAAGTCACAACGAAACGTTTCGAATTCGAGCTACGGGCCCTAAAAAAACGTATCCACATCCTAGAAGGATTCGTCACGATCTTCGACGCTCTAGACGAGACCATTCGGATCATTCGTCGCAGCGACGGAAAGAAGGACGCGGCTCAAAAACTGATCAAGCGATTTAAACTAGATCAAATTCAAGTAGATGCAATCCTTGAGCTACGCCTCTACAAACTCGCAAAACTCGAAATCAATATTATTCGAGAGGAACTTGAAGAAAAGAAGAAAGAAGCCAAGCGCATCCAAACGATACTCAACAGCAAAGCTAAACTCTGGGGAGTCGTTAAAAAAGAACTTAAAGAAGCTGCTGAAGAATTTGGCACCCCGCGAAGGACGAAAACCGGAGGCGTCAAAGAAATCGCTGAATTTAGCGAGGAAGCTTACATCCTCGACGAAGACGCGCATGTAGTCGTTACCAAGGACGGGTGGATAAAGCGCGTAAGAGAGGTCAAAGACCCAAAAAGCACCCGGCTACGAGAGGGAGACAGCGTTCTGGCGGTTCTCCCAGGGTCAACCAAAGAGAACGTCGTGTTCTTCACAACTGCGGGTTCTGCATACGTCTCTCGAATTAATGACATTCCAGCGACTACCGGATATGGAGACCCAGCACAAAAACTATTCAAGTTCAAAGATAAAGAGCGCATTATCTTTGCCCTTTCCCTCGACCCTCGTTTGCCTATCCCAGACGAGATGTTGGCGATATCAAAGAATGGTTTCGGGATGCGGTTTGCGCTAGAGCCGCACACTCAGACCTCAACTCGTTCTGGACGAAAATATGCGCGCCCTTCCAAAGAAGACGAAATGGTCTCGGTCGTTCCCGTGAACAAAAACGATGTTGTAGTAACTGCTTCCCGGAAAGGACATAGCCTTTTGTGCATGGCCAAAGAAGTCAACAAGCTCGAAGGCGCCGGCAAGGGTGTTCGAATTATTAAGGTCGGCGACGATGATGCTGTCATTGGGCTGATCGCGGGCCGCGGCCGCAAAGACACGTTAAGATTGCAAACCGCCAAGGGAACAAAGAAATTTGAAGTGACGGCTGATCCCAAAAAAGCCGTTGCCAGAGGCGGAAAAGGAAAACAGCTGGTCAAACGGAGCCAGCTTGTAATGGCACCGATCGACGTTGAGATTCCCGAGATGGAAGAGGAAGAGGAATAATGGCCAAGAAGAGTGAATACTCAGCGAAAGACATTACCGTTCTCGAAGGCCTTGCGCCGGTACGAAAACGACCGGCTATGTACATTGGTGGAACCGGAAAAGCCGGCTACCACCACCTCCTCTGGGAAATCGTCGACAACTCTATTGACGAAGTAATCAACGGACATGCATCAAAAATTGACGTGGTGCTTAACAAAGATGGAAAGACCGTCTCCGTAGAGGACAACGGACGCGGCATTCCGGTTGGGAAGATCCCCAAATTCAAGAAATCTGCACTCGAAGTCATTCTTACGACGCTCCACGCGGGCGGAAAATTCGAACAAGGTAAATACTCTTACTCAGGTGGACTTCACGGGGTGGGTTCGTCAGTTGTAAACGCCCTCGCCTCGACCATGGTGGCAGAAATCAAAAGGGATGGTGCTCTTTGGAGCCAAAAGTACGCCAAAGGCAAACCCAAAGCGGCCATCAAGAAAGTAAAAGCGGCCCGAGGTTCAGGAACGAAGATCACCTTTAAACCAGACGCGCAAATATTCGGCGAAAAGCTTTCTTTTGATTCCAAAGTAATTTCTGAGCGTTTGGAAGCGAAGAGCTTTCTTCATCGTGGCGTCAAGATCTCGTTTCGCGACGAGACCAAAAAACCCGCCAATGTTACGACGTTTCAACACGAAAACGGAGTTGCTGATTACCTAAAAAAGGTAATTGCCGAGCGAAAGGTTGGAACGGTCCCCAAGGATTCCTTGGGTTTCTACTTAGAGAAGAAAGGCGAAGTCACCTTAGAGCTATCACTGCAATGGACCGAAGCGACGGATGAGCACATTCGCTCTCACGTCAATGGAGTACCTACACCGGCCGGCGGAACCCATGAACTAGGTCTAAAGAGCGCCGTCGTAAAGGCTGTTCGAAATTACATCAACGTCCATAAACTCACGCCAAAGGGAGTCTCCCTAACCGCAGACGATATTCGCGAAGGGTTCGTCGCCATTCTTTCTACGTACGTCTCTGAACCACAATTCCAAGGTCAAACCAAAGACCGACTCAATAACCCGGAAGTACAAGCGCAGTTGGATGCTGCAGTCCGACCAGCATTGGAAAAGTACTTCAACGAAAACCAGAGCATCGCTGAAGCTATTGTTGCTAGGGTAATTTTGTCCTCTAGGGCACGCGCGGCCAGTCGGGCCGCTTCTCAAGCGGTGACTCGGAAAACAGCCGTTTCACACCGGCTTAATCTCCCAGGCAAACTCGCAGATTGTTCGTCTACTAACCCTGCACAGAGCGAACTCTTCATTGTTGAGGGCGACTCTGCAGGTGGCTCGGCCAAACAAGGCAGAGATAGGAAAACTCAGGCAATACTGCCCTTGAGAGGAAAAGTGCTTAATGCACAGCAAGCCTCTATGGCGAAGTTGATGGCCAACAAAGAATTGGGAGACATTGTATCGGCGCTGGGCTGCGGTATTGGCCCCAAGATGGACCTCTCTAAACTTCGCTACCACAAGATCTTTCTCTTGATGGATGCAGATGCAGACGGGCACCACATAGCGACGCTTCTTCTGGCGTTTTTCTACCGGCACATGAAGCCTCTTATCGACAACCAATTTATCTACCTAGCCCAGCCCCCCTTGTATCGAATCGATATCGGAAAGCAGACCCACTGGGTACTTGACGACGATGAAAAAGATCGTGTTTTGGCTGAGCATGCAAAAGGAAACGCGAAAGCCAATATCACTCGGTTTAAGGGCCTGGGTGAAATGAACCCAAAAGCGTTGAAAGAAACTACCCTCGATCCGAAAACCCGTTCCACTCTTCGTGTGACTGTTCCCCGAGGAGAAGAATTAGCAACCGATAAAGTTCTTGCCGAACTCCTCGGAAAAGACGCTTCGGCCAGGTATCGGCTTATTTCCGAAGGTGCCGGCGACGTTGACGACATTGACGTCTGATTTCTTGATCCCAAAGATTGGCCAGTCGGACTAGCAATCGCCGGGAGTTGGTTGTCACTCCGACTGGCCTTGCTGGGTTCTTCCCACACTAATTGCAAATGACCTGCCACGCGCAAACCCATTGAATAGCTAGGCTCTACACAAGTTTATCGGGGTGTAAGCCTCTCAAAATAGGTGTGGCCTACACCCATTTACCGTGTAGGCCAAGAACACCCGTATAATAAGCGGTGTGAGGCTCCTTTTCGTTACTGGCGTACTTTGCTTGGCACTCTGCCAACAGAGTGCGGTTGCATCCAGTATCTGGGAGGAGCCCGAGCAAAATAAATACACCCGCACCATGGAGCGTGCTAACGCCAAAGTGATTCAAGCGTCGCAGCGGCACGACTACGGCCAAGGACTCTCGTTACGCGAAATGGTTCTAAGCGCTGTTATCGAATATGAGAATGCGGTCGCGCTGCGCCCGCATGAAGCCGAGCCTCACTACCGAGCCGCGGAAACTCTAAATTCGTTCTTTATCTTCAACGTTGGAACCCCAGAAAAAGCGTTAGTCAAGCGTACACTCGCCCATTGGGCCGCATTTGAGAAGCTCGCTCCGAATGATTCGAGACTGGCATCTATACTGTTCAGACGTTCCCTCGCCTACACCAAGCTAGGAGGAGAAGAAAACTTCAAACTCGCTATCGCCGACTACGAACACCTTTTACATATACGAGCAGACGGTCTTGTTGATTCCGCTACCGTTCTGGGAAACACGGCAGAGTTACACATGGCAGCTGGCAACCTTGCCCGTTCTATAGAACTCTACAAAGAAGCTCTTCGGTACAGCTCTTCTCATCTTCACTACTACGGCCTCGCTATGGCTCTCTTGCGAGATGAACAAATTTCCAAAGCGAAAGAAATCATGGAGGAGGCTGCCAAAACCGACAAACTGCGGTCTTTGCGAAACGACAGCGTTTTTTTTGTTCCCGAAGGTGAGATCCACGCCTATCTAGCATTTGGATACGAGGTTCTCGGTAGAGTCAAAGAAGCCAAGGAACACAACCAGATATTTCTACAGAGACTTCCAAACAGTCGCTATGCGGGGACCGCCCGTGAACAGCAGCGAAGGCTGGGCAAAATGCGAAGCGAGAAGCCCAAAAAACGCTCAAGAAAACGCTCAAGAAAACGGAAAGGAAAGAAGAGGTGAAGCTCTTCCGGTACTTATTGGCCACCGTTATAGCTATGGTCTTCCTAACGAAAGCCAGGGCTCAGGCACCTGCGCACCTGCCAGAAGATCCTGACAAGAAGCGTGAAAGTCTCTCCTCCTTCTGGGAGCAGGCATTGCACCCGGAGGAACGTAGATACAACCAACTAATGGTGAAAGCCGAAAAAGTATTGGAACGCGGAGGTCCAGACTCCGAAACCAAAGCGCAAACCCTCCTCGTTCGTGCTGTCCAACACAAGCCCCACGCCCCCCATGCCCATTGGCAGTTAGCAACTCTATGCGCCCGACGATATCGGAGAAAGGCTGCAACCGATGCAAAGGCGGCCAATCCCATTGCCAACGAATGTAAAGCCCACTTTCTTGATGTGTATGAAAAGTCTCCCACATTTGATTTTGACCTCATTCCCTCAATAGCCCGCTTTGCTGCGGCGGGCGGCGACTATGAAACGGCAGAGGACTTCATTTTCAGAATGCTGAACCGAACTGGCACTCTCAAGCCAAAATGGTATCAGCTGCTTGGGCAAGTCTATATGGCGCTCGGTCGTCTTGAAGAAGCGGTTTCTTCTTTTGAGAAGGTTCTATCACTCTCGTCGCCCTACAATGCCGAAGCAAACTTCGCGCTAGCTGTTGCCCTTGAGAGAGCAGGACAAGAAGAAGCGTCAAAAGACAAGTTGCAGCGAGCCCTGAAACGAGATCCTGTTTTTCGCAACCTCACAGCAAACAGCAAACATTTCATCCCCGCCGCTGACCGCGACTACTACCTCGCGCTGCTTCACAGAACAAAAGAAAACCAAGCCTCCGCCCTGTTTCACTTGCGTAGATATATTGCGCGAGCAACGCCGGGACCATGGGCCACGTGGGCGAAAAAGAAGATGTCGCAGCGCCGCAGCTTCCGAATTTCCGAAACCGTCAAGGTGACAGGAACAGCTATCTTACCAGTACGCCTAGCAACGAAAGCGGTGCGAAAACACGAAGAAGATCTGATTGAATGCGTTGAGGACGTTCCTATTTCTCTTTTTGAAGTACACGTGTCGCAAAGTTCTAAGACGACCAAAAGCAAAAATGGAGCCCGCGTTTCCGTTCTTGAGCATTTCAATTACTCTAAAGACAGACTTGGAAAAGCAGTTTCATGTTTAGAAAAAGTCGCTCAGAGAATCAAACTGCCTCGCCCTAAGGGAGGCATAGGTACCAAGAGCCGCACTGAATTTATGGTCGTTCATCCGTAACCGTCTTAAATCAGTAGCAGAACAAAGAAAAAACTGGAGCCACCGTGAACAGTTACTCTAATTTCGGTGAATTAACGGTACACTGGCAACGTCTAACGTAGGCCCGGATCGAAAGACTGGGCACTCTCTACAATAGAAACTTGCGACGAAAGCGAGGGCGGAATGAAGAACCGAAAGGTCACCATCCACACCTTAAAGGCGATGAAAAATTCAGGTGAGCGAATATCGATGCTCACAGCATACGACGCGACCTTTGCGAAAATCCTTGACGGAAGCCAAGTCGACGTTCTTTTGGTAGGTGATTCCTTAGGAATGGTCACCCAGGGTCATGACACCACCCTGCCCGTTACTATAGATGACATTATCTACCATACACGCGCAGTCGTTCGAGGAACAGAGCGCGCGCACATAGTGGCAGATATGCCATTTATGTCCTACCAGGCCAGCGTAGACGAAGCCTTAGCCAATGCGGGTCGCCTGATAAAAGAAGGTGGTGCTCACGCGGTGAAGTTCGAAGGCGGAGAAGAATACGTAGGTCTGGTTGCTCGTTTGACCAAGGCAGGCATTCCCGTCATGGGACACTTAGGTCTCACACCGCAATCTGTTCACAAGATGGGCGGCTTCAAAGTACAAGGACGCAAAGAAGGTGAAGCCGACCGACTGATCGCCGACGCGCAAGCGCTAGAGGCAGCTGGTGCATACGCTATCGTGCTCGAGGGGATTCCGCAGAGCATCGCCACAGCAATCACAGGCAAAGTCTCGATCCCGACAATTGGTATTGGAGCCGGTGCTGGTTGTGATGGCCAAGTATTGGTCATCTACGATCTGCTGGGAATGAATGAGGCGTTTCGACCGCGTTTTGTACGCCGGTATGAACAGCTTGGCACCCGAATTCGCACCGCTGTAGACGCTTATGTTTCCGATGTTCGTGACGGTTCTTTCCCTTCCGATGACGAGTCGTTTTTTATGGCGAAGGCACCGAAACGAAAAAACCCACCAGCTACCGTCTCAGCTATTTCACATGTCGGCGCTTGCGGCCCCGGCCCAGACGACAAGCCTGGTGACCCGGGCTAGGGCTTAACAATTACTACCAACAAAAATACTGCTTCCGTCCACCTCGTATTTTCGACCTCCGACACAGGCGAAATCCTCATCAAGTATTGCATTGCTGCATGAGGAACCGACAAACGCGTCTGAACCATCTATGAAATACAACCGGGAACCAACGCAGGCGAAGTTCTCACTAAGTTTTCCACTAGTACATGAGGACCCGACAAACTGATCGGTTCCATCAATGAAGTGCAAACGGGTACCAACGCAAGCGAAGTTTTCATCAAGTTTCGCACTGCTACACGATGAGCCTACGAACTCGTCCGAACCATCGGCAAAATACAGCCGTGCTCCAACGCAAGCGAAGTTTTCATCAAGTTTCGCGCTGCTACACGATGAGCCTACGAATTGTTCGTCGCCATTAGGAAAAGTCAACGTACTACCCACACAGGCAAAGCCGCCACCAATGTTTGCACTTCCGCAACTACTTCCAACAAATTCCCGGGTTCCATCTACCTGATAAAGGAACGTGCCAACACAAGCGAAATCCTCGCCAAGCTGAGCGCTGCTGCACGAAGAACCAACAAATTCGTCTGAACCATCTATGAAGTACAAACGGGTTCCAACACAGGCAAAATTATCGGAGAGGTTTGCACTACTGCAAGATGAGCCGACAAAATCATCTGTTCCATCGGTGAAGTGCAAACGGGTACCAACGCAGGCGAAGTTCTCATCGAGTTTCGCGCTACTACAAGAAGAACCGACAAACTCATCTGAACCGTCAGCAAAATACAAACGGGTACCAACGCAGGCGAAGTTCTCGTCGAGTTTCGCACTACTACAAGAAGAGCCAACAAAGTCATCTGAGCCATCTTCGAAATATAATCGGGTCCCTACACAGGCGAACCCTTCACTGATTGTTGCGTTGCTACAAGATGAACCAACAAACTCATCTGCACCATCTGCGAAGTACAGACGGGTTCCAACACAGGCAAAGTTCTCACCGAGTTTTGCGCTGCTACATGATGAACCCACAAAAGCAGTATCACCGTTCGGAAAGAACAGCGTGCTTCCTACACAATTAAAACTGCTGTTCAGATTTTCCCACTCTAACTGGGAATGACTTTGCCGATCGACATCGCATGCGACAAAACACAGCGAAAAAGCAGCACATCCAAAAATCCCTATCCTCATCCAGTTTCTCCCTTTTTGCTTCACGAAAGTGTGAATTTTTAAGGCAAGCGCGCTTTGCAGCGGCAACCTTGCCTCGTGTTGACAGAAAGGAATAGCAAACCCTTCTGTGGGCTTCTTTCTATCAACTCAGGAGTCAAAGCGGCGAAAAAAAAGCGCCCTGTTCTTCTCACCCGGCGCTGAGGCAGAAACACTTTTCAAGTTAATGAGCGTAAAGTAACGATGACTTGGACTTTTTTGCGTTTTTCCGTAAGTCTCTACACTTTGTGACCACACGTGTTCCCATTTTTCGCACACCGAGTGCAATGAACGAAGAGTGCCAACGGTATGTTGGCAACCGAGAGACTCTCGCCCTAGTCCCGACGATGGGTTCCTTGCACGAAGGTCATCTCTCTTTGATTCGAACAGCAAGTGAGAGATGCGACCAGGTTGTTGTAAGTATCTTCGTAAATCCAACCCAATTTGGGCCAAACGAAGATCTCGACAACTACCCTAGAGACGAAGCGAGAGATCTAGAGTTGGCCATGAAAGCGGGTGCTACCGCAGGGTTCTGCCCTTCCCCAAAAGACATGTACCCCGATGGATTTCAAACAACGGTCGCGGTTGGCAAACTTGCGGATCATTTATGCGGACGCAGCCGCAAAGGACATTTCGCCGGAGTAGCCACCGTGGTTACCAAACTTCTAAACATCGTCTCCCCTAACGCTGTTTTCTTCGGCCAAAAAGACTTCCAACAACTGGCAATTATCAAACGAGTGGTTCGTGATCTTTCCATAGATGTCGAAGTGATCGGACTGCCCATCGTTCGAGAACCGTCTGGGCTCGCCATGTCCTCGCGAAACGGCTACCTCTCCCTCGAAGCAAGGGACGACGCTACCAGCCTGTCTATGGGCCTCTTTGCAGCCAGAGAGCTTTTTTTGCAAGGGGAACGCTCTGCTGCTGCTCTGGTGGCGAAGGCAAGAAGCATAATTGAATCTCCTCCCGTTATTACCGTTGAGTACCTCGAGCTGTGCGATTCTCTCTCCCTAGAAACAGTAGCTGAGGTCACCGATGAGTGTGTCCTCGCTGTCGCGGCCCGGGTCGAGAACACCCGCCTAATCGACAACGTAATTTTAAGCCCGAATGGTTAGGAACACTCTCGTATGCGCAGAATTTTACCGTCCAATGGAAGACGATAGAAGGAACGAACCTCGCGCAACATCGCTGGAATTTGTTTCGATTTTAGATATTTTCGTTCCAGCCACCCCGTGTACTGATACGCACGCCTATTTGCCAATTGGTAGCGTTCGCGTTCCTCGTCACTTAGGTCTTGGTGAAACTCCACGTCAACATAGAGCCTGCGCCTGAGTTCTTTGGTGGGAGCTACTCCCGAGAGCAAACAGGTCACGAATTTGTCTACCTCTGCTTGTAGCTCTAACTCTAGAGCCGATACCGATGCATCGCGCTTTGCCTTCCAGGTCACGTAAACAAAATGGCTGACCCCTTCCAGCGCAAGCAAAAACGCTTCGAGTTCTTCCCCTTCAATATCTTCCAGGACCATTACTCGCCCCAGGTTGGCAAGTACATTTTGGTCCAGAAACAGCCCCACCGAGAGACCATCCACATCCTCTGCCAAGAGAAGTTGTTCGCGCGGAGCCCGTTCTACGTCCGCCTCTGCCCTTGCTGATTCATCAAGTAGGAAGTCCTCCACACACAGGTCTGTCTCTATCCGGTAAAGTCGCTCTAGTCCGTTCTGGAGCTCGATTAGCAAACAGCAGCCTCACCATTGCTCGGAAGAACGATGCCAAGCCCCCTGAGCTTGCTTTCCAGTGCTTTAGATCCGGTCCTCTTCCAGCGCTCAAAGAGCTTCCCCGGGTCCGTACAGAGATGCACTTTCGAGCGGACGCCCGTGAGAACGTCTACAAAACGGGGAAATTTATCCGATAGCTCTCCATAGACATCGCCGGCTCCGGAGCTTGAGAGTCGTTGGGCGAGCGAAGCGTATGCTGTCCGGCCAATCCCGACGTAATAGTCAACCTGAACGAGTTTGCGCTCTAGCGACTCGCTGAAAAAACCGGCGACATATAAGGAAGTGTCGCCGACTTCCTTCAACGTCTGGACTTCGATGGAAGGGTCATCGCTGCGATTGGCTTCTGCCAACCGCAGAGACAACGGCTCGTCTGAAATCCGTCCTTTGGCGTATTCTCCAAGAAGACTGACCAAGTAATACTCAGTCGTCTCACTGGCCTCGAACCCCCGTTCACTCAAACTCGAGCGAACCATTTCACAGAAAAAGGCATCGACCGACGCCGCAAGCAAAACCCCCATAACTTTAATTATCCCCTGGAATCCGGACTTCGCAAAGGTCTTACAAGTCTGGATACTTAGCACCTACATCAAAACTCAAGTTGCAATCGCAGTTTCGAGTACTAGGTTCGACTAGCTTGACGCGCTGCGCCCATCTGGGAAAACGGTCAGAAATTCTCATGTTGAGGGTTGCGCAAGTCGGAGCCGTGACTACACTGCGCCGCAACCAGCACTCGCACGGGGTGAGTGCTAACAAAATTGGAGAACCCATGAAAATTCGTCCACTTCAAGACCGCATGGTGGTTCGTCGCCTCGACGAAGCGGAAACCACCAAAGGCGGAATTATCATTCCCGACAGCGCTAAAGAGCGACCGCTCCAAGGCGAAGTCCTTTCAGTTGGCTCAGGCAAGCGTCTCGACGACGGTGGCATAAGTAAGCTGGAAGTTAAGGCTGGCGACAAAATCCTCTTCGGCAAATACGCCGGAACCGAGGTCAACGTCGGCGGTGAAGACCATCTCATCCTCCGCGAGGACGAAGTCCTCGGCATTATCGAATAGTTCTCAGTAAGGAATACAAAACATGGCTAGTAAAGAAATTCTGTTTCAAGAAAACGCCCGAGCACAAATTGCTCAGGGTGTGAACACCTTGGCCAACGCGGTCAAAGTCACCCTCGGACCACGCGGCCGAAACGTCGTTATCGAGAAGTCCTGGGGCGCCCCAACGGTCACCAAGGACGGCGTTACCGTCGCCAAGGAAATCGAACTCGAAAACAAATTTGAGAACATGGGCGCTCAGATGGTTAAGGAAGTTGCCTCTAAGACTTCCGACAACGCCGGAGACGGCACCACGACTGCAACGGTTTTAGCGCAAGCTATCTTCCGTGAAGGCTCCAAGCTTGTTGCGGCTGGTCACAACCCGATGGAAATCAAGCGCGGTATTGAAG
The DNA here is from genome assembly GCA_964410875.1 of uncultured Kofleriaceae bacterium. Lineage (GTDB taxonomy): Bacteria > Myxococcota_A > Polyangia > Haliangiales > Haliangiaceae > CAYPIX01. The sequence continues at coordinate 9,741 of CAYPIX010000059.1, read as the reverse complement.
CTGCAGTAGAGAAAATCAAGGGCGGCCTTGAGGCGCAATCCAAGCAAACCAAAGGCCACAAGGAAATCACTCAGGTTGGAACCATCTCTGCCAATGGCGACCAAGCCATCGGTCAGATGATCGCTGATGCAATGGAAAAGGTTGGCAAAGAAGGTGTCATCACTGTCGAGGAAGCGAAGACTCTCGAGTCTGAACTTGACGTAGTTGAAGGCATGCAGTTTGACCGCGGCTACCTTTCTCCTTACTTCGTAACCGATAGTGAGCGGATGGAATGCATTCTCGAAGACTGCTTAATTCTCCTGCATGAGAAGAAAATCTCGAACATGAAGGATCTCCTTCCTGTTCTTGAGCAAGTAGCCAAGCAAGGGAAACCTCTTCTTATTATTGCGGAAGACGTAGATGGCGAAGCTCTCGCTACTCTCGTTGTAAATAAGCTCCGCGGAACTCTCAAGATCTGCGCAGTAAAAGCCCCAGGCTTTGGCGACCGACGCAAAGAAATGCTGAAGGACATCGCGATCCTCACTGGCGGCCAGGCAGTTACCGAAGATCTTGGACTAAAGCTCGAGAACGTGACCCTGAACGACCTCGGAACCGCGAAGCGAATCTCGGTCGACAAGGACAACAGCACCATTGTAGATGGCGGCGGTTCTAAGGAAGACATCGAAGCACGCGTAAAGCAAATCCGTGTTCAAGCTGAAGACACTAGTTCCGACTACGACAGAGAGAAGCTCCAAGAGCGTCTTGCAAAATTAGTTGGCGGCGTCGCTGTCATTAAAGTAGGCGCGGCTACTGAAGTCGAAATGAAGGAAAAGAAAGCACGCGTCGAAGACGCAATGCACGCAACACGTGCTGCCGTTGAAGAAGGTATTGTACCTGGTGGTGGCGTTGCGCTTATCCGAAGCCTGAAGAGCCTTGACGGGTTCACTCTTCCTGAAGAGCAGCAGTTCGGCGTTCGCATCGTTCGTCGAGCTCTAGAAGAGCCACTTCGTCAAATCAGCAAGAACGGTGGATGGGATGGTTCCATCATCGTTGAGAAGGTCAAAAACAGCGAAGGCGCCTTTGGTTGGAACGCAGCCTCTGGGACTTTTGAGGACTTACTCGCAGCTGGCGTTATCGACCCCACCAAGGTCGTCCGAACAGCACTTCAAAATGCTTCCTCGGTAGCCGGCCTTCTCCTCACAACAGAGGCGTTGATAGCTGAAAAGCCAAAGAAGGATGAACCTGCAGCTCCTGACCACGGCGGTGGAATGGGTGGTATGGGCGGAATGGGAGGCATGGGCTTCTAGTCCACGCTTCTCCCCGATTTACCAACGCCCGGGCTCATGCCTGGGCGTTTCTGTTTTTCGGTCCTACTCTATGCAGGATTTAGCCTGAGCAAGCGTACTCGCTGCTTCCACGCATTTCACATCAGACTTGGTGTCGTAGCGGCAGTCATTGACGCAGTTATGCAGCCCCTTCTTAAACACGTCTGAGGCCAAGTATTCTTTCCACGCTGCCTCAACCTCTTCAGTTGAATGTGTCTGCAGCTCACGCTCTTTATAAGCCAACTCGCTGTACTTCGTACAAAGCGTCTCACAGTCCTTCACACTCGGCCTAGAGCAACCAACCCCAACCACTGCCACGACCAAAACCAACCACTTCATATACTCCGCGTAACATGCACACGCCCCCCAAGCCAAGCGCCGCGAAGCAGCCCGCCTAAGCGGGCTCAAAATGACGCGAAGCACATCGTGGCCTGAATTGCTCGAGGCGAAGGCGCGAGTGAGCAGCCCGCGTAAGCGTACTCAAGTACGTGCGCTGGCAGCGCAGCGAGCAACGCACGGATCGGGCAACGCAGGCCGACGTGACGCCGGATTTAGTCTACTGTGAGTTCGAGGTACTGAAACTTGGCAGAGTCTTCACCGATCGCATCGCTAACCTCGCTGATATAAATCCCTACCGCGGACTCCGCTTCGAAACTTGTCCCAGGTGTTGCATCAGCAGCAGATCCAAGCTCCCAGCTACCAAACCTTGATGATGGCCCAGTCACCGTTTTCCGCTGGAGATTCCCCTCGGCTAGGATAGGAGGCGTTGGCCCATCCGCTAGCTCGCCACCGGAAGAATGAAGAGAAAACCGCTGCCCACCAGAAATCTTGGGGCAGCCTTCTTCAGTATTAATAAAGAGGGTTGATGAGGGAATCTCCCTGCCCCAGAAATCTTCGAAATCAGCCTGATCAGCATTGCGGCTTAAGACAACCGTGGAACCGCGCATCGCCACCGAACCGGCCTTTAACTGGAAAAAACACTGCGGCGAGGTGCCCGTTACCAGCCAACCGGATAAATCAACGGTGGCGCCCGTGGTGTCGGGCCTAATTACTACGACGTAGGTTTTGGACACAGGTTCGTTCTCACCATCGTCGGCAATAAACGACAAGACATGTTTGGTCGGGAGCACAAACTCACTTCTTTGCGGACACCATTTCCACAGAGCCGAGCTATCGCCGGTTTGCTCTAAAGTGGCTCCAGGCAAAACGTCGCCTGCGGCTGCAATGGCAACGGAAGCACTGTCTGGATCCTCAACAAGAATTGGGATTTCGAGACAAGGTTCAACACTGGGATCGTAGGTGACCCCGCTCCCTGCAGGACTCTGAAACACCGGCTCACCTTGGGCCGTTGGGCGAACTTGAATCGTCACTGTTTCAACAGCAACAACTCCACTTCCACCTGCTTTCACTTCAAAATCAACGATCCACTCACCAATATCCGCCGCGGAAGGCGTCCAACGAAACAGCGCCGCTCCGTGAAGGCCTGCGGAATCTACGGTCGCGTGGGCACTCATACCTTCGGCAGCTGTACTGAAACTGAAGGAGGGTGACTCTCCGACGGGTACGTCCACCGCTCGCAGTTCGATGACAAGCTCCCGCCCCACGTAAGCAGTTTGGTCAGAAACCCCGAGGATTCCGGGGCTAGCATCCGTGCACGAGAGTAGGGCTGAAAGAGCGAGGAGAAATGCGAACTGGAGTTTCATTGAGTTACTCGGTGGGAGGGGGAGAGACGAGCGAACCGCGTCCTTTGGTTTAGCTGACTTTTACGAAGCGAGACAGCGGATTGTCCTAACAGACTCGTTGTTTCAACGACTTACTCCCCCAACTTTCTACGCAACGCGAACAGAAGATGCTGTTTTGCTTTATGGAGCAAACTGCCCTCGTTCATTCTTGTGACAGTTCACGAACGAGCAGATCTGTTTTGGGAGGCGACCACGAGTGCGGTTTTTCTGCGTACCGAATCCCAATACTCTCGAGCCACTTTATCGGCGGATGACCACCCACCATCGCAAAGATGATCTCATTCGTCATGCGTTTGGTCTCGCCCGTCGCCTTGTCGGTGAGCTCGACCTCAGTTTCTGTGATTTGCGAAACAGTCGTCCCAAAGGCGGGCTTACACCTACCTTTTTTGAAAGCATCTTCGATAAGTTTGAGGTTCTTGGGTTTGACGCGATCGAAACGCTGACGGCGACATGAAAGTACAACGTTATTCTTCTTTCCAAGAGCAAGCGCGACCTCAATCGCCGAATCCGTACCCCCAACAACCAGAATATTGGCCCCGTCGAATTCGTCTGGATCAACCAAGGCGTTCTTAACTTTTTCTAGGTCATCCCCAGGACACCCAAGTTTTCGAGGATTGCCCATGGTTCCGATGGCCAAAATGACGTATTGCGATCGAATCGTCTCGCCATCTTCTTCTCCAATCATAACGGCAAAAGAGTTTGCGGTCTTTTGAATATCTACGACATTCTGTTGATACCGAATTTCGAGTTGTTCTTTCGCAATCACCTCAGCCCACTTGGCTAGTAGCTCTTCTCGATTGGTGTCCCAATGAGGTAAGAGGCCGACAATCTCGACGTCATCCGGTTCGGCCATGACAGGCTTCCCCTTGTGATAGTAACTACGCACGGTCCACGCAAAGTCCCGTTGCTTTTCCAGAACCACGTAGCTAAGTCCAGCTTTCTTGCAAGAAAGGGCTGCCGACAACCCTGCCGGCCCACTGCCGACAATCACAATATCGAAATCCCAATCGCGTGTTGCCTCTGCGCGCGTCTGGACAATGTGCTCGACTGCTGCTCGTCCTAAATTAGATGCGTTCTTCACCTGCGGCGTTCCCGAAGCCTGCCCGATAAGATAAAGCCCCTTGACGGACGATTGGAAGAAACGGTCAACATCGGGCATAGCAACCGTTGGCGGAGGCTTGTCTGCCTCATGCATTCGCAATGCATCAAAAGAACAAGCGTACTCGCACTTCATACATTGAATACAAGCGTCAAAGTTAACAACAACGGACTTGTGGTTTACTAATTCCAGCACACTGGCCGGGCAGGCCTGTATGCATAGGTGACAACCAACACATTTGTCTTCATTGATGGAGTGAACAAGAAGTTTTACAACCTGAGTAGGCATCTCAGACATCTTGTTCGCGACCTGCATGGACCTGTTCTCACGCTTTGTACGGCGTATCGCTCCAAATAAAATCAAGGGTAAAAAGGAGGCAAACGCGAACAGCCCTCCGTATATCAGCGACTTGTCACGCTCAGGAGCTGGAACGCTCGTCGCAGCGCTTGGTTCGCCGCCCTCTTTTGCGAAAGCAACGGGTGAGGCGGCAACATGCTCGTCGTTGTGACAGGAAGCGCATTGCGAATTTACGAATTCTTCCCCTCCCTCATGGCAGAAAAAACAGGTCCTTCCAGCAGCACCTATCTCCGTTTTTTCTCCCGTGCCTCTAGCGTGGCAACTTGGGCACCCAATTTCTATTTCCTTTTTCTCCTGGGTCACTACGGCGTGACGAGCGTGAAAGTCCTCCTGAGAAAGTGCAAAGGTTGGGACTGGGCCCGCTTTGTAAAGAGGTCCTGGAGGAGCTGCAGCCTCTCGTAGGAATTCCGCTTCGTGTTGGTTGGGATGACAGCCACTTTGCGAGCAGCTATTTCCAGCCCCCAACCAAATGGAGTTGCCTTTTTCGTCTTTTCTCCGAGTACCTCGATGCTCGGCGTGGCAGCTACTACAGCTTTCACTAGGCCCACCTTCGGTTTGGTGCTCGGTGCGCCCGTGTTTGTCATAGTCCGTGTGACAGCCCGCACACGCTGAACGCGGGACCCCGCGGCCAGCAGTATGGCAAGCTGCGCAGGCATCGTCGAAACCCCGAGTGGAAACTTCATTTGCAAACAACACATCACTATGGGCTTCGGACAGTGGATGGTTGATCAATGCCGAGGCCCGTTTCGTTGTGTACAAGCCAACCACGATGGCAAGAGCCACGATACCAGCCGATAAAACAGCGACCTTTACGAATTTCTCGGGTGAAATGTCAGAACTCGGGCGCCACGCCGGTGCGCCTTCTTGGAATTTGGCTTTACGCTCTTTGACCAACGCTTCGATGTCAGGGACATCCAACTTGAACACCGTCTTATAAGCGCCTTGATGTGCGCCGAGGACGGTCTTGGGATCTATTTTCGCTAAACGTATGTCGAACTGCTTTTCTCTCGCGATTTCAATCGCTGCCATCGCTTTGGCTGCGTCTACTGTTTCGACCGTGCATCTGTCACCACGAATTTCGACGCGTACCACCAGCGGCCCCACTCGAACGACAGAACCGCTTTGCAGGACTTGAGATACCACCCGCTTGTCATCTACAAACGTTCCGAACCGCGAGCTGTCCGTTAGTACAAAAGACTCTTCCTCCCAAGCGATTGTGCAATGGAGAGCAGAGACTCTCTCGCTCTCGACCCGAATATCGCATTCGACTCCGCGACCAATTGTCATCGCCGGTGTGGCAACAACCCGACCATCTATAATAAATTTAGGTTTTGCCGATCCGTCTGAGAATTGGACTGTGTTGAAAGTCGCAGACGCGGCTGCATCGCGGCCACCGGCGATACGAACCTCCAAGACCGATTGCCCGAAGGCCAGAACGTCGCCCGGATGTAGGGTCACCGTTCCAGAGATTTTCTTTCCGTTTAAATAGGTTCCATTGGTTGATTTTAGGTCGGTAACTTGAAAGACACCATTCTCGGGTGTAACAGCAAAGTGCGTTCCTGATACTTCAAAATCTTCTAAGACGGACGTACAGTCACTACGCCTACCAAAAACGGTTTGCTTCTTACCAATTGGCACCGCTGTTCCTTCGTGGGGACCAGAGACAAAAACCAAATTCCCCTCTACCTCGTCAGCATCATCCAGCAACTCAATCGGATCGACCCCAACATCATCAATTAGAAAACGTAGTTCGTTATTGCCAATCTTGATTTGGTCGCCATCACCTAGGATCTGTCTTTCAGTTCGTTCTCCATTGATCTTTGTCCCATTTGAAGAACCATTGTCCTGGAGAACAAAACCAACCGGCAAAGGCAGGATGGCAGCGTGGTGAGCGGAAACCTGTTCGTCAGAGAACACCAGCGAACTGTTTTGAGCTCGCCCTAGAGTAACGGCTTCTTTCCGCAAAGGTAAAAGGCTGCCTGCTTGACTCCCGCTTACCACCATCACCTTCACTTGGCATTCGCGAACCTCTATTTCTACTTCGCCAAGCGTGATGCGGTCGCCGTGAGCAAGATATCGAGCATGTTGAGGGCCCACAGCAACCAATGGTTGACCGTTCAGCTTTGTTCCATTGGACGAGCCTAAATCTTCTAATAGGTAGTCGCCTCGAGGCGAACGACTCAGGCCGCAATGAACGCCCGAGACCTTAAGGTCATCGACCGCGATATCCACCCTGTCGGGATCTCTACCTAGCTGTATTGTTTCTGCACTTGTGACCACCTCGGTGCCAGCGCGATCACCACTATGGAAAATGAGGCGAATCATTTATAGGAGTGTCAAAACAGAAAGAATGTGGAAGATCAAAAACACGAACAATGCCGCTGCAGACGCTAGGTGGAAAACCAGCCAATATTTTAGACCACGATGAAGTGTTAGCTGCGCTTTCACATCGGCCAAACGACAAACATCTTTGATGATGCGGTATGCTACGGCTTGCTCCAATTCAGAAAGTTCTTCCGTTGAAACAGAAGCCCGAATTTCCTCTTCTCTAAGTTCCGGATCGTAGCGCGTAGAGAAACGGCTCCAAACTCCCCCGGCCTTCTTGGGTGCAGTTACCTTTGCCAACCGCTCAAGTTCTGGTGACGAGTTCGCAGTTAGTTCGTGAATACTATCGCGAATCTCTATCTCCTCGGAAAGAAGATCCTCAACCAATTTCGCCAAGCCATGACGCTCAAGAGCTGTGAGCACCCTTGGGACAATCATGTAGATCGCCTGCCCCAAGACCCCAGAAACAACCTCGAATGCGAACACCACCATCAACATCGTTGTAAAAAGGCCGGTAACCGCGAACCCTGAATGAGCCAGTGCTGCCAAAAAGCCAAAGAGCCCGGCGACCATGTGAAACTGCGTCCAAACCTCAAGCGGTCCAAGGCTGGTATTCCGGATACGCTTTCTTGCACCTAAGAACATCGCAAAAAACACGCTTGCGGCGGCTCCAACTCCGAAGACCAAACCGAGAAAACTGCCTCCGCGAACAGGCTCAGAGGAGAGAGCATAGCCCGCAATTACCAGGCTAGATGCAATAACCAATAATGCCAACGAAACCCAAACGAAAACCGTAGATCTTGGAGCGATGCGTTGTTTCGAATCCTGCGACCCCAACGCGCTGGCGGCTTCACGTTGCCATTCCAGGGCTTGCACCTGTTCGGGTTCCATAACACTTGAAAGTTCATCGAAGTAACGAAGCGGATCCACTCGTAATACCGCTCCTCTTGGGCATTCGTGGACGCAGTTTGAATACTCATACCCGCGGCATAGGTTGCACTTGATGGCCTTCTTGGTAATACCTTCCTTACCCTCCATCTCGGACTCTTCGAGAGGCCTCATCGTGATATTCCCGTACGGACATTTGCGAGCGCAGTTATCGCAACCTATACAATTGTCATTGATATCGACGTCACCATCCGGGAAGCGTTGAATCGCGCCCGTTGGACAGCCAATCATGCATTCCGGATCTCTACAGTGGCGACAAGACGACGGGATGAGCAAATGCTCATGAATTTTTGATTGCACCGCTTTTCTTCGTCGAAAGATCGGTCCGCGTCTATCTAGTCGAGTGTACTTGTGTCTTGCGTGACATGCGCGAACACAATTTCCGCACCGAACGCACCGATCCAAATTTATAACCAGCAGAGATTCAACTTCAACGCCCTCTTGTAGGAACGCTTGAGCTGCACCAAAAACTGTAGCGCTGGCTCCTTCCATCATGGACTGCCTATGCATATCGTCTTTGCTAAAACGGCTGAAAACGTCGGGGGCACTTTCAGCTAATTTTTTGAACTCCGACCGCGGCAAGAAAATAATCTCGGCATGGCCAAGGGCAATCAAATCATAGGTCCGACTTGGCCCATCATGCGCGCCTATAATGTCGTGGCTATTAAAGTACGCGAGAATCGATAGCTTCCCATCATTACCGGCACGGACCATCTTTAACAAACCGTCTTTCACCAGAAGCACGTGATCTGTTGCTTCGCCCGCGCGAACGATGCAGTCGTCGCGGTTGAACTTACGCATTACCGCATTGGCGGTTAGGTGTTTAAGCGAATCCTTGTCAAGCAGTCCTAGGTGCCTGTGCAGACGAGTGTAAGTTGCTAAGGACCGTGCGTGATAGTACTTGACCAATTCCGCTTGTGCTTCTTCGTGACGGCGAGCAAGAAGAGCAAAACGGTTCTTTTGAATCTCGAGAAACTCGCATGGCCCCTCACAAATTACAGTTGCTGCTCTTACGCCGCGCCCCAAAAGACCAATCTCGCCAAAGAAGTCCCCGGGCACAGCCAAGCGCCCAAGGTTGAGTTCAAGTCCATCTTCGCCACTAGCACGGATGAAAACAGCACCCGACAGAAGCACGAACATCGAATGCCCAAACTGTCCTTGGTTGACGACGGAATCGCCGCCAAAAAAGGACCTCACTTCTGAGGCGTTGGCCAGCTCGGCTAACTCCTCTTCAGGGATCCCGTTAAGGAAAGGTACCCCAGAAAGGACTCGCACCAGCTCAGCCTCACGGGACGATGTAGCCTCTAAAGCCATGACGCTTTCGTTGCTGAACGTAGCATGGGCAGGCAATTTTTACGCAGCATCTGAGGCTTATTCCGCCTGCTACTAATGTATATTCTCCGCCCAGCAGCGGATCCCCTCATGCAATCTTGTCACGCTTACACGGGAGACCAACGAACGGATTTTCTACTGAGAAATTTCTCTATGCGGAATGTGTGGTCTGGTGTCCTTTTTGCTTTCTTCATCGTCTCTATCGGTTGCGGAAAGAGCGCGAATTCGCGACAGCAAAGCCAAGTATTTCCGGCCGATAGCGACAGATTTCCGCACGCATTACATACCGGCGATAGAGACGAGATCCGATCGTTCAAGGGTAGAGGCCTTGGCTGTATTGACTGTCACCCCCAAAGCGCTGTCTTGGAGGGGAAGCCATCGAGGCCAGGAAAGAACAACCATGCCCCATGCGACAGCTGTCACGCCGACGAGTTTTACAAAGCACCTGGGGCTTTTTGCCGGAATTGCCACACAAAGGTAGCACCGAGAGTAAAGGGCGAAACGCGAATGCAGCCCTACCCTGAACGGGGCCTTGCGCGTGCGCTCGCATCAAATTTTTCTCATAAACAGCACCTCGACTCCAGCTCCATGGAGGCGGCACTTGGTTTCCATGTTGGTTGTTCAGATTGCCATG
>CAYPIX010000058.1:0-24326 GCA_964410875.1 uncultured Kofleriaceae bacterium | reverse complement strand
GGCTTGCTGTTTCGATCGCTGGCTCTTCAGTATCTTGATCGTTGGAAGCATTGATGACTGGATCGTCGTTCGCATCGCTTACGGTTTCAACCGCTGGTTCTTCTGTGTTTTCAGCAACGGAGGCTTCGACTGCTGGCTCTTCATACCCACCAAAGCCTGCAGCTTCTACTACTTCAATTGGGCTGGAGTCAGTCGCTTCTACAACTTCTATTGGGCTGGAATCAGCCGCTTCTGCAACTTGGATTGGGCTGGAATCAACGGCCGACACTTCCTCCGGCTGTTCGCTGAGTGCCTCGGCGCGAGGGACACCGGCTGTAATAACCTCTGAAGCCGGTGTTGCCATGACAGGCATGTCGCCTAACTCCCAGGCAGACTCGCGATACTGGCGCCTCGCTGGCTCTTCCTCAGCAATCTCCTCTACGGGGCTTTGTTCTCCGGCAATTGCTCGGGCTTGTTCGTCACCTTCAGAATTTTCGTCTGTGGTGCTCCTTCCCTCAGCAGAATTTCCAGCGAATGCACTCGATTCGACGCTCGCAGTTTCTGGTTCGCCGGATACATTCTGCTCCGAAGCACGAACAGCATCTTCGTAAAGCTCTTCTTGCTCTGCCTCTTCATCGCTTTCGTCACTCTCGTCCATGAACGCTGCCATACGCTCGGCGAGGCTGCTCTTCATCGGAACTGGTTCGCTTATGCTTGGATCGGTCCCCTCGATACTCTCAGGCATAATCGGCTCTGGAACCGCTTCAGCACCTGCGACACCCAACAAAATTTCTTCGGGAGGGGATTCCACCGGTGCCTCAGACTGCAAACCACCAGCGGCGCCGAGAACGGGCGAATCAATCACAGCACCACTCTGACCCAACTCAATGTCGTCTGTTGGTGCAGCGGCGAGAGGTTCTTGTTGGTTTCCATTGAGTGTGAGATCCGAAGCTTCTTGTGCAGCTTCTGCAGCTTGTGCTTCTCTCTCGGCTGCAACTTCATTCGCAAATGCGACATTGATCAATTCTTGAGCAGCCCCCGCATCGATTTCCCGAGTTTCCTCTGCCGTTTCCGTAAACAACGGCATTCCCACAGTGTCGTTAATCTCTGGAGCCGCAACAATTGGAGGTAAACGCGAGACCGCAGATGCACCACCAATTGAGATCCCATCATCATGTATGCTTTCCTGGGCTGGAAGAGCGACGGAATCACTATTTGTTCCCAACATTGGAGATTGCTGTGTCAACTGGTCCAAATAAACTGGTTCGTCTTCGTCAACCTGAGGAGCAGCTTGAGGAACCCCTTCTAGGGCGGGATGTCTAGGTGCTAGCTGCGCCAACTTTCCGACGTATGGTCCTGCCAAAGTAGGATCCTGCATCTGCCGGTAAGCAACATTGATTCCGATAGCGCAAAGACCAATCTGGTCCACCGGCGCTGAGGTAGCTCGAAGTCCGCGGTCGACAAGAGCTAATAGGTCCGAGCCCATATTGGTCTTTTGTGCAAACTTTGCTAACAGTTGCATTGTCGCCAAATGCGCTGGAATGTATTCGAGCTTATTGGAATACGCCTTTTGTATTGATTGAGTAAGCAAACGAACACCGACTCCAAGAGAACCATTTCGGATCATCTTAGTTCCCGCACGACGATAGTCATCGACTACATCAACGATATCGGCGCCTTCTGTTCGGTGCTCGTAAACCTGGAGCAAGGTTTGCTCTTTCTGAGCTCGAAGTAACCAATTTTCCAAAAGAGAAAGAACAGAGTCATCTTGTGGACACGCTGAGAACGATCGGTACAAAAATTCTCCATACTCGCTGTTCTCGTCGCTTAACATTCTTAGGATCCGTGCAGCATGGAGAAACTTCTCTGCCGACACGCGTGGTTCGCAATTGGCCGCTTCTTCCTGCAATCGAGCAATCTGCTCTCTAGGATTTGGCCACTCTTGCCGAGCGGTCGAAAGCGCTAGCGTGATTTGCCACGGCCGACCAATTTCTTTCTCTGCAACAGTTAACGGAGAAACCGCCTTGTCAGGATGCCCCGCATCTATCCAAGTAACGGCCTCCCAATATAACAACCAAGGGTCTCGCGTCAGCTGGAACTCCAACCGCAGAATCTTGGCGACGGTCTCTAGCTTCTCTACCTCTACGCATAGTTCCCTCGCACGAGCCAGAGCCCGTGGATGTTCATGCGCTGCCTTCCACGCGAATAAATACGCTTGTATGGCTGAACTTCTATCGGGATCCACATACTCGAGCGCTTCAGCTAACTCCATTGCTCGAAGTGCAGCATCGGTCCCTTGCGCGCCGCTCTCCTTGAGCTCAGCGACCATTTTTGTCAGCGTCTTTTTCCAGTTGGCACTAGAACCGACGACCCTTGTGAGAATATCTGTTTCCACCCCGCTAATAGGATAACCGGCTTACCTATTGAGTAGAAGGACGTTCGCACCGAATTTCCGTGTGGGTTTTTCCCCCATCAGTAGTTCCCTATAGGTGAACAAATACCAACTAATCAAGATAGAGAAGTCTCTTCTTTCGCCGTATATTTAATGCATAGGGGGATTTGTGAGCGACGAATGCATTGGCATAGACCTGGGTACGTCCAACTCTTGCGTGGCATATTGTGCGACTGCAAAACCGGAGGTGGTTTCCAATCACGTCGGCGACAGAACAACACCGAGCGTTGTCACTTTCGCGAAGACTGGCAAAGTTGTTGTTGGCGCAGCTGCTAGAAGACAAGCAGTCATGAATCCGACGCGGACAATTACCACAGTCAAGAGGCTCATCGGCAGGAAGCACAACTCTGATGTCGCCCAATCATTGATGAAAACCCTCCCCTACCAAGTCGTTCCTGCCTCAAATGGCGACGCCTGGATTCAAATAGAAGACAAACTGATAAGTCCTCAGGAAGTACAAGCTCACATACTTGAAGAGCTTAGAGTTTCCTCGAGCGCTTTCATCGGAAAACCTGTTTCCGGCGCTGTCATCACTGTGCCGTCTTTCTTCGACGAAATTCAAAGACAAGCAGTGCGGGATGCGGCGAAAATTGCGGGTTTTTCTTACTCGAAAATCCTCACAGAACCTACGGCTGCTGCCCTTGCCTACGGGTACGCACAATTAGATAGGCAGAAGATTGTTATCGTCGACTTTGGCGGAGGAACTCTAGACGTCACGGTCATGAACGTCGACCAGGGGAAATTCACGGTGTTAGCAAGCGACGGTGACCTGGTTCTAGGCGGACACGATTTCGATAGGGCAATTGCAGAGCAATGGGCGCAAGAAATTCGTGAGCAACACAAGGTTAACCCCCTCAGTGATCCAGTTGCAATGCAGCGTCTCATGGCAGAAGCGGAGGTTGCCAAGAAAACGCTGACAACCCAGCAAGAAGTTTCAATCTCGCTCCCATTCTTGCTCCAAGTTGATGGCAAGCCTGTCGACTTCAAGAAGACATTCTCCTTTCAGGAATTTGAAGCGGCAACCAAGGGATTGGTTGAGCGAATGGTGCAACCGTGTAAACGGGCGTTGGAAGACGCCGGTCTCAGAGCATCGGAAATGGACGACGTTATTCTAGTCGGGGGAATGACTCGGTCACCCCTCATTCAAGACCGAATCACTGACCTTTTTGAGAGAAAGCCCAAGTCTCGAGTTAACCCAGATGAAGTTGTTGCACTTGGCGCCTCGCTTTTGGCAGCGGGGCCAGAGAAACGAGATGACATCACGTTCGTCGATGTTGCTCCAAGAACCTTGGGAATCCGCACGGTAGGCGACAATTGTTCGCCGCTGATTCCGAAGTCAACTCAACTACCCTTCTCCGTAACCAAAGGGTTCGCAACAACGGAAAACAACCAAACTCGGTTCGAGATAGAAGTATTGCAAGGTGAGGAGTCAGTGGCATCCAAGAACACTCGCCTCGCTTCGATTGTTATCGAACCAATCACTCAAAAGCCTGCGGGCGAGGTAAAACTCAAAGTTACTTTCTCGTTAGACTCTGAAGGCGGCCTGCAAGTTAGCGCCAACGAGATTGGTTCAACCGATGCGAAGACCCAAGCAAGAGTAGAACCCCAGTCGGGCCTTCCTCCTTCTGAGATAGCTCGCCTTTCCGCAGCGCGGGCAGAAAGACGCGGCGAGCCCGTGCATATGGAGAGGCAGCCAAAAACAGCTGCAAAAAAGAGCACACCAACCCAAATCAAGAGTGCTCCAAAGCAAGAGCAAGCAGGTGCCGTTGCTTCGCCATCTATAAAGCCAAGCTCTCCTCCCCCCGGAGGGAGAACACCTGCGGCTCCTTCTGCCAGAATCTCGAACCAGGGCGCGCGCGTGTCTTCTCCGAATTCTCCAACCTCGTCAAGACAGCAGCAATCTGCACGAATGGCACCAAAACTACCCAAAGCACCACAACGCGGTTCGCAAAAGCCAGTGGTCAAAGCGGTTACCACTCCCCAAGTTCGCTCCAAACTTCCTGCAAGAACGGCCAATTCCGCTGTTGCCTCTGGAACCCCACCACCAGAGCCCGTTCTAGCGAAAACGCCAAAGACTCAAGTAAAGAAAAACCCGTTAACAAAGCCCAAATCGAACGCTGTTGCAAAGTACAAAGCACCCTTAGCTGGACTCGCAGTCGCGGCTATTCTCGCCGCAGTTTGGTTCTTTCTTTCTTAAGTCAACCAAACAGCCTTTTGAAAGCCAGTTGCTCGGCAACTTCCACGGTTGACAGGCCCTGAGACCTGCTCTCAGAAACAACAGCGTAGGAAACAGCTTCGAGCTTTTCTATCATAGGAACCGGATCTGCTACGCCCATCACCGACTTTGCAATGCCATCGACAACCCCGCCGGCCGAAGCAAGGAAGTCAGGTACATAGTCAATGCCCTTGGCATGTAATGCAAAGGCTGCCTCTCTGTCGGCCAACACATTGTTCGCAGCGCCGCAGATCACTTTGCAACCTATGTCTTTCACGTTGTCGCTAGAAACGATTCCTCCTACGGCACATGGAGCAAACACCTCGTAATCTGAACACACGCCGTTCGAGATAGCGGCGACAACGTTAGCCCCTGTCGCAGTTGCAACCTGCCTTGCTGTTTCAGCGTTCACATCGCAGATGCTCAGTTTCCTCATCAGCGGTTGCAGCAAGGCCGCAACATGTTTGCCCATCGCCCCGCCCCCCTGGACAAGCGCGCTCATATTTCCAACCAATTCGCCTCTTGCTCGAAATGCGCCGTTGAGAGCCGCGACCACTCCTCTAGCCACGGCATCACCAATGTCTTCACCTGCTGCGTGCACATACTGACAAGTGGAAGCCATAGCCTGAACATCCTCTGCGGTCGTTCCTAGATCCGCACCTGTGCGAAAACGTCCATCAAGTTTTTCGAATTGTTCCCCCAACCAGGAAAACGTATCTCGCCGATTTGAAAAGTTTGACTCAACTACCACGCATTTCGCGCCGCCGGCATCCAATCCGCCGATAGCGCATTTCAAAGTCATCGCTTTCGCCAGCCGCACAGCGTCTTTCTTGGCGGCTTCATGACTCGAATAAGATGCGGTGCGTACTCCTCCAGCCGCGGGCCCCAGTTTTGTGCTGTCAATAACCAGAAACGCGATAACGCCAAGCTTCGCGTTCTCAAAAGTTAAAATTTCTTCGGGCGCAATCACCGCAGTCGTCGCCATGTTTCAAACCGAAATCGGTAGTCACCTTCTTCATGAGGTTCGGATAACGACGCCCGCTCGAAGTTCTTTTCGTATTCAGGAAAGAACACATCGCAACCGTAACGCCCTTCGACCGTGGTCAAATAAAGAGCATCGCACTCATCCATTTCAATTGCTGCCTGGTAAATTTGAGAGCCCCCGATAACAAATACATCGCGACAGGACCTGGCTGCCTCCAGGGCGGACTGCCATGAGTCGGCAACTACGGCGCCGTCAACATTGTTAGCGGCTCGGCTTAGCACGATATTTTTCCGTCCACTCAATGGGCGAAAACGAGAGAGAATAGAGTCCCATGTCTTTCGTCCCATCAACACGGCGTTTTCTGCGCCGTTACCATCCCCACGGGTTCGTTCGACGAAGGAAGCCATATCTTTTTTTATGCGCCAAGGAAGTTCGCCTCCAATACCAATTCCGCGCTCTTCATCCAGGGCCGCTACCAAAGAGAACATCTGGGTCAAACAGCAACCTCGTACTTGATGAAGGAATGGTGCTCGTAACCCACAAGCCGAATGTCCTCAAAAACGATCTCCGACACCGGCTTGTTCGCAACCACCAATTTAGGAAGAGGCAATGGTTCGCGACTCAGCTGTTTTCGCAAACCGTCAATATGATTCTCATAGACGTGTGCATCACCCATCGTATGAATGAAATAACCAGCTTCCAAACCACACTCCCCCGCAATCAAATGGGTCAGCAACGCGTAGCTTGCAATATTAAAAGGAACCCCAAGAGCCATATCTGCCGATCGCTGGTAAAGCTGACAGTCCAGCCGCGACCCCTGTACATAAAATTGGAACATCGTGTGACAGGGTGGAAGCGCCATCTTGTCTATGTCGGCTACATTCCATGCGTTCACAATAATTCGTCGTGACGTCGGGTTGTTCTTGATGAGGTCAATCGCGCCTTGAATTTGATCAATCCCAGGCTCGCCATTGCTGCCGCCCCAATTGCGCCACTGCGATCCGTAAATAGGCCCTAACTCTCCCGATTCATCCGCCCAAGCGTTCCAAATCGGAGTGTACTCGGCCAGGCCATCGTTGATATTGGTGCTCCCCTTCAAAAACCAAAGCAGTTCCCTAACGACCGCATCGAACAGGACCTTCTTTGTCGTAACCAGAGGAAACCCCTCACGCATGTCATACCGGGCTTGAGCACCAAAGATTGACCGAGTTCCAACCCCCGTGCGGTCGGACCGCTGCTCACCCTGTTCCAGTATTTGTTTCGCTAGCTCCAGATAAGGTCGCACACGGCTCGTATACCACCGTGATCCCACAGCACAAGCCATCACCTTGAACCGCGGAAATTGTTTGACGAAATACATGCTCCTATCGGGCTAGACTCTGCGAATGGGGCGTCCCTCCATAGTCTTGGCCTTGTCTGTTGTGTTTTTCACTTCGTGCACAACGAGCGACCAGGACAGCCAAAACCTTCTAACTCGCGAACAATTACTAGATCCCCAGACTTGCCAAAGCTGCCACCCTTCTCACTACAAGGAATGGTCAGGAAGCATGCATGCGTATGCCGCAGATGACCCAGTGTTCCTTGCCATGAACCGTCGTGGGCAAGAAGAGACGGACGGTGAACTCGGCGACTTCTGCGTGCAATGCCATGCGCCCATGGCGTTAAGGGAAGGTGCAACCTTCGACGGCCTCAACTTGCCCGACGTACCGCAATCTCTAAAAGGGGTCACCTGCTACTTCTGCCACAGCGTCGACGGCGTACAAGGAACTCACAACAATCCGCTGACGCTTGCCGACGATGAGGTATTGCGCGGGGCTGTTACCAACGGTGTAGATAACGGCGCCCATAAACAAGCTTACTCTTCACTTCACGACCGGCAGAGTCAGGACTCCTCTACCTTATGCGGAACTTGTCACGATATCGTAATGCCCTCTGGTTTGGTTCTTGAGACAACGTACATCGAATGGCAAAGAAGCTTCTTTTCACGCCCGCAGAATGAAGGCGGCTTGTCGTGCGGAAACTGCCACATGCCTTCCTTTCGCGACCGTATTGCAGAGTTCGCCACGGCTCCCGTTCGTCAGAGACACGACCACAGTATGCCCGGCGTTGACTCAGCACTAATCGACTGGCCAGAAATCGCTGCGCAAAAACAAGCCATTAGTAGAGAGCTCGAACCCTCCTTACTTGCAAAACTTTGTTACAACCCAAGCAACGGTGGCAGCATTGAGGTTACCCTGGAAAACATTGGCGGAGGCCATAGTTTGCCCAGCGGAGCAGCCATTGACCGGCGAATGTGGGTTGAGTTGACTGCAACTCTTGGAGACCGAGTCCTATTTCAAACCGGCAAGATCGCTGATGACACACCGGTACAGAGCATAGCGAAAACCGACGATTTACTCTGGCAAATCCGTGACCACGCCCGGGGCGTAAACGGCGATGAGGCGCACATGTTTTGGGATATCGACCAAGTCGACCGAGGAACCCTTCCGCCGCTCGTCACAAACGACCCGTCGAGACCGGACTTTGTCCATTCCGAAACACGGGAGTTTCCGCTATCGCAACGTCCCGATGCGATGGAGATGGTTGTCCATATTCGGCCCATAGGACTGGATATTTTGGACGACCTAATTGAGTCCGGTCACCTTGCGCCTAGTTTGAGAGCGAAAATGCAGACCATTGATATCGAGTCAACCAGACTTACGTGGACATCGGAAACTGCCGGCACCGATCTATGCGTTTCTCCTAACGGTTGACTAATAAAGGTAAGCGTTTCAGTAGGTCGTTATTCCTAATTTTTTTAGTGCCTTGACACGATATGCGTCAGCTTTCGAAAAGAGCGAATCTATCGCCTCAGGAGTCACAGTGGTTTTTGCTCCGGCCTTTTCTAACTGGGAAAGCCGCTTCGACATAATTCTAAGTCGCGCAAGAATGTAAAAGCTGGCAACAAGCGCTCGATCACCGTCCATGGTTTCGAGCTCTTTCACGCCTTCAAGAGCCATGGCTCCAGCATGCTCCCAAGCGATGGGTTGCATACAGTAAATCGCTACGTTGCGCTGCCTTTGTAGATTACCCTCGAGGATTTTTCGTTTGTCTTCGTCGGAGACAGATTCAATCGTCTTCTTTTCCTCCGGGGTAGGATCCAAGTATTCCGATAATTTTGCGCGCTCCTCGTCGCTAAGCCGACCAGCCCACTGCCCCGCTTGAAATCGAAGGTCGTTGTACGTATCCTGGGAAATTTTCCCCATCCATTCGCCAACCTTTTTCTTGTCCTCCTCGTTGGCATTGTCGAGTCCGGCCTCCAGGATGACCTGTACTTTTGCGGTGAGGTCTCGAACTAACCAAATTGTGTTGGACCAGCCAGCCGGGGCCCTGATTTTTTCCTTCTCTTCAGTCTCTTGCGCGAAGAACAATTTTTCATCTTGAAAACTCTCCTCGTCGCCGGCGCGAATAAAGTCCCAATGAATTCCATATTCGTCGGTTTCACCGTCCCCAAACTGAGCGGATGTTTCGCTCAGTTGACAACTCGTTAACCAAAAACAAAGCAAAAGAAGCGATCGCTTAACCAATAAAGAATTCACTCGGTAAAGCGAAGCAAGGCAAAGACCAAGACGTAGGCTCCTGCAAAGACTGAAAAAATAAGGATTTCTTCTGGCTCTACCGGTGGCCTGGCAAGCAAGACGAACGTCCACCCACCGCACTCTGGTTGGCATAACCCCCGAAGACCTTTTCTATAAAACCGAAATCGGTTAGGTTTCGAACCGAATGATGTTCGGAGAGATGTGTAACCGTGGTTTGAGCTTTTGCTTCCTGGCCTTGCTCGCTGTTGGCTGTAACTTTGACGAGAGTGGTGAGCCGCCGTTTCGAGACGCGCCCGTTCCCCCAGAGGTTGAACCTCCCCCGCCTCCTATGGTCGACGGAGATTCTGATGATGACGGCGTTCTTGACTCAATCGACAACTGCCAATTCGTAAAGAACTCGCTCCAAGGAGACGAGGACGGAGATTCCATTGGCGATCGTTGCGACAACTGCCCCGTCGTCGCTAACGCCGATCAAAGAAACCGAGGAGAACTTCTTTCTGGGCATGATGCTGACGGACTGGGTGATGCGTGCGACCCAAGAGGATTCTTACCAGGGGACGAAATAGCTTTTTTTGATGGGTTTAACGATGAACAGAACCCCGCCTGGAGCGTTGCCCAAGGGCCAAACACTCTCTGGTCTTTGAAAGAAGGGCAGATTCGTGTTGCCCCAACCAACCTGGAAACAACATTGGAACTGCGAGGGTCTGACTTCAAAAACCCATACGTGGAAACCCGGGTACACGTCAATCGACTAAAACCACCCGCACCTGTGCACGCGGCAGGTCTTGTGGCTTCTTTCTCTGGCTTCGCCAACAATAGAAAGGGATACGGCTGTAGTGTACTTGGCGCGATCCAACCACAGCGAGCCTTCACTTTTCTCGAGATCCTGGACATCCCGAGAACGCCGCTGGCTAGCACAAAGTTACCTTCTTCCGATGAAGCAAAAGACGGCTACGTCATCAGGTATCAGGCGGAAGATAAAGCGAGAAGCTGTTCGGTAACGGCTGGCACTAATGGCCTTCCAACAACAGTGTTGGCAAACGAAGACACCCATGAAGGGGGTCAAATTGGGCTTACCGTTCTTGGCGCAGCGGCCAATTTTGACTACATCCTGGTTTACTCTCTCGGCGGACCTTTCTGACACCCTGACACGCAGACGCTAGTCCGAAACGAAAAGAGCGCGAAGTCCCTAGGGCCCTCGCGCTCTCTAATTTTTCAAACAGAGTGACTGCTATTTTCCAGCCATCGTCATTACGGTCTTGATGATGTTCTCAATTTCCGCTTCCGTGAACGTAGCGTCAATCGTTACGTCGTTTCCGCTCTGTCCGACGACGATATTCTTGGCTGCTTCTCCAAGAACCATCGATGACAGTCCCATTTGTTGATCAAGCTTCGCTTTGCTGGTCGATGCATTTTCTTGGGTATCGAAAACCACAGCTGCGCTGAAAGTAACGGTGTCATCACCGTCAATTGATAGTCTGAAGTGTGTTGCGCCAGGAATGTTGCCCGCGGCCTCCGGTGGAATCTTGCCCATTACCCAAAAGATCGAATCCGTTTTGGTTTTCGCTTTCAGGCCGAGCATTTCTTGATTCAACCCACCGTTCATAACGCCGGTGAAGTCCGCTTTGCCGTCAAAGCTAAAAACAGACGTTGTAGAGTTGGGCCAGTAACCAACGTATTCACGTTTAGCCTGCTTGTAGTCGACTAACTTGCCCCTCTGAGCGACCGTTGCTCCCATCTTGGCAATACATTCGTCAAAAGTCTTCTGCTCGAATTTATTGTCAGATACCAGGAACACGGTTTCCTGCTTGTTTGGATCTTCCATACCGACGGTAACGTTTTTCACGTCTCCACCGAAAAGATCGATTCCGCACTGAGCTTTCAGATCGGCAACAGACTTTGGTGTCTCCGCACGCAACTTATCTAGATGCGACTGAGCTATCTTGGCCTTCAACCCTTTTTCAAAGTCGATGCCCATTACGATGCTGGAGCCACCGGGAAGAAAGTCTACCGGCTGTGGCCCAGCGGCTATTCCTTGAGCGGTATTGGCAATCTTATTGCCGCCGCCACATGCTGCGACCGCAAGGAAAAGTAGGCCTACGCTAAGTTTTGCTCGACTCACATTCCACCGCCCATCATCTTCATAGCGTTCTGGATGCTCTTGGTGATCTGTTCGACATCTGCCTCGTTGAAGGTAGCCGTGATCGTTACAGCTGTGCTGCTCTGGCCGATCTTGATTTTCTTGGAGGCCTCACCGAGTACCATTGATGCCATTCCCATCTGCTGATCAATCTGGCCTTTGGCCTCCGTGGCCTTTGCTTCATCAGCAAAAATCACAGCTCCATCAATATCTACTTCGGCGTCACCGTCGATGGAAAGACGCATTCGCTCCGCACCCGGCATCTGACCGCTTGCCTCCGCTGGAAGTACTCCAGCGAACCAAAGAACAGAACCTGTTTTTGTGTCTCCCATTAGCTTGGAGAGCTCTGCATTCTTATCGAGGCCACCCGCGAATACCGGTGCGAAATCCGCCTCGGTCGCGTTTCCAGATGGATTGACGATCATCATGTTGTCTTCTGCCCAAAACGCAGTCGTTTTGTCGCCATCTTTCGTGGTGTAGGCAATCAGTTTGCCTTGCTCTTCAACTTTTCCACCCATCTTGGTCATGCAGCTAGCCATGTCTTCTTTATTGAAGGAGGTTGAGATTGCCGCAAAAACCGACTTTTGGTCGTTCGGATCTTTCATCGCAACAGTTGCACTCTTAATGCCACCGTCCAGCATATCGATTCCGCACTTTTCTTTAACCTCAGCGAGCTCGGGAGGCATGTCCTTCTTCGCTTTCTCAAGAACCGGCTGAAGCATCTTGGCCTTCAGGCCGCGCACTACACTTATCCCAAACACCATGGTTGAGTCCTTGGGAAGGTGGCTAATTGCGGAAGCTGCAGCCTTTGAGCTAGCTCCAGTGCCTGATTTCTTGCAGGCTGTAAAAGCAAAAAGTCCACCGGCCAAAATGGCGGTCGACAGCGAGATAGAGCGCATTCCTTGTAGGTTCATTTGAGCATCCTTAAAATGTTGAAAAATTAGAGGACACGAACCTAGCACCGAATCCTTCGATCCGGCCAGACGCCCATGTGAATTTTAGTCAACCCTGCGATGCTTACGCCTCGCTTGCGTATGCTGGCATACACTCCGCGTCTGAGGAGATCTCTTTCCATCAAAACCCTATGCCCAGAAAATATCGATATCTGCGTCACCAAGTTCCCGGCCTTATGCAAATTGCAGCAGCTGGTCTGGGGCGAGCTCTTGGCCGTCCCGGCAAACGTTCTGTAAGGGCGGAAATAGCACCACCCTCTCGACGGCTACTACGCGACTACCTCCGCAGTTTGGATTGCCAACCAGATATTGCCAACACAGAAGTGCCAGCGCACTTTTTTCCACAGTGGGCGGTACCACTAACAGCTCGAACCTTTTCAGACGCTCCCGTCTCCATGCGGCAGCTGGTAAATGCTGGGTGTCGCCTCCAAATAAACTCAGCCATCCCAGCCGGCGTCTCTATTGAAATTACCTCGCACCTAGAAGACATCGATGTAACCGACTCAAGAGTACTTCTTCGGAGTCATGTCACCTCTGGACCACCCTCAGCTCCTAACGCAATTGTAGCGGACCTCTTTTTGTTTGCCAGAACACAGCCGTCAGGAAAAAGCCAAAAGAAAACAGAAGAGATTCCGAAAGATGCAATTGCAATAGACAAATGGACACTGCGGCCAAACGCCGGGATTGAGTTCGCCCTCTACACTGGTGATCCAAACCCAATCCACTTCTCCAAACGCTACGCTCGCACCATGGGTTATCGCAATCCTATACTCCACGGTTTTTCGACCTTCGCGCGCGCCTTTGAGTCAATAGTCAAAAATGTTCACAAGGGAGACCGAAGCAAGCTAACCGAGTTTGAGGCTCGGTTTCGAAAACCACTACCACTGCCATCGCAGCCAGTAGTTTTCATAAGTGGCTCAAACGTTTATGTAGCCGATGGTTCCCAGAAGACTATTTTCATGAGTGGATCCTTCCGCTCGAAAGACGACTAAACATGGGCGATATTTTCTTACACAACCAATTCACTCGCACCGCCATAAAAGCGCTGAAAGTCCCTGTCCCTCTTCCTCAGCCTCTAGAAAGAGGCAATGACACGTTTGTTGAAAAGCCTTTGGCTGAAAAACAAATCAAGGTTTTCGCGGATAAGACGGCTTCAGACCTTATCACTGTTCTTGAAGAATCTGGTTTGGAACAAGCCGACAACACCAGTGAGACGGACGGAATCGTTTTCGACGCACGCGATATAGATACCGTCGACGGTCTTGGCTCCATCTACGATTTTTTTCAAACTGAAATTCCGCGACTTCGGCGTTGTTCTAGCATTGTCCTCTGTACCCGTCGTACCACCGCATCACCAACTGACGCCGCTTGTCAGGGGGCACTTCAAGGGTTTCTTCGTAGCTTGGCAAAAGAGACTGGGCGAAAAGGGACTAGAGTCAATTTGGTCCAGGCAGACAAGCTGCAGAACATTGCTGGCCCCCTTCGTTTTCTTCTTTCCGGTCAATCTGCTTTCATCACGGGTCAAGCTTTGACTATCGCGAAAGCTACTAAGAAGAACGGACAATGGGAGAGACCCTTGGCAGAGAAGACCGCCCTGGTTACTGGAGCGGCAAGAGGAATTGGCGCGGCTATCGCCCACCGGCTAGCCGCTGAAGGCGCAAGGGTCCTGCTGCTGGACAGGCCGGACCAACTTGGGGTCTTGAAAAATTTGGCGACAGCGACAGCGGGAACAGCGATTGCCGTTGATGTGACAGACGATAACTCCGCCAAAAGCATTTTACGGGCACTCCGCGGAGGCGACTTAGACATCCTTGTGCACAACGCTGGTGTCACTCGTGACAAGACCCTTGCTCGGATGAAGAAAGAAAATTGGGACCTGGTTTTGGACGTCAACCTAAAGGCCGTGTTGCGGCTTACAGACGAACTGAAAAGCAGTTTGTCGTCGAAAGCCAGAATCGTTTGCCTCTCTTCCGTCGCTGGAGTCGCTGGAAATGCAGGGCAAACCAACTATGCAAGTGCGAAAGCTGGACTCATCTACTGGGCAGAAGCCATGGCACGGGCAATGCCCAAAACAGCGGTAAATGCTGTAGCGCCAGGGTTTATCGAAACCAAGATGACGGAAGTAATGCCCGCAGCTATCAAGCAAGTGGCACGCCGCCTGTCCTCTCTTAGTCAAGGCGGACTTCCGCAAGATGTCGCGAATGCGGTGGCTTTCCTCGCCTCTCACTATGCCAACGGTATAACCGGACAAACCCTTCGCGTATGCGGCGGTTCTTTTCTAGGGCGGTAACTACTTGGCTAAGCGCACACCCTGGCAAGCCCAACGTTGATGCGGGTAGAAGAAGTTTCTGTACGACTTTCGGATATGGCTTGCGGGCGTAAATACCGAGCCACCTCGGCTCACCATTTGATTGCACATAAACTTTCCATTGTACTCGCCTAGCGCTCCCTCAGGCGCTTTGTAACCGGGGTATGGCGTATAAGGACTCGCAGTGTGTTCCCATACGCTGCCGAATATCTGGGTTAGTTCACTTGTTTTTGCCGGCGTTGGCTGCCATGCCTCAGACTCGAGCAACTCGCCTTTAACCTCTATGCCATCCGCCGCCCGCTCCCATTCTTCTTCCCTTGGTAAGCGCGCACCTCGAAATCTTGCATAAGCGTCAGCTTCGTAAAAGCTCACGTGACAAACCGGATCGTTCTCGCGAATCGGCCGAATGCCGCCCACAGTGAACAGCAACCACTGGCCACCTTCTTTCTGCCAGTAGAGCGGGCTCGTCCATCCTTTCGCTTTCACCGTGGCAAAACCGTCAGAGAGCCAAAACGACGGATCTTCGTAGCCACCGGCGTCGATAAATTCCATCCATTCGCTACAAGTGACGAGTCGATTGGAAATCTCAAAATCACCCAGTTGAACCTGATGACGTGGAAATTCATTGTCGTATGCAAAGCCGCCGTCTGCCGCTAAACCTGTCCCCTCCGCTCCGATAGTAGCCAATCCGCCTTCGAACCGGCTCCACTTCATGGGCTGAAGCTCATGGGCGATGCCCACTGTTTCGGCGGGTTTGTAAATCGGCCACAACGGGTTCTTGAAGAAGTTGTGCTTGATGTCCATTAGAATGAGCTCTTGATGCTGCTGTTCATGATGAATACCAAGCACTAGACGTCGCTCTAGCTCACTTCGGATTTCAGGTTTGCCGTTCGTTGCCCACAATTCCACAACAGCGCGGTCCACGTGTCGCCTGTACTCGAAAATTTTTTCCGTGGACGGCCTCGAGAGAAACCCGCGCTCATTCCGAGGGTGTTGGTCTCCAACTGATTCATAGTAGCTATTAAAAAGCACACGAAAAGAAGGATCGAAAACTTTGTAGCCAGGAAGGAACGCTTCAAGCACAAAGGTCTCAAAGAACCAAGTTGTGTGAGCGAGATGCCATTTAGGTGGGCTGACATCGTCCATGGATTGAATGACGAAGTCTTCGGCTTCCAAGGGTTCGCAAAGGCTCTCGGTTTGTGCGCGTGTGCTCGCGTACAAATGGAAAACCGAGCCTGGTGGCGCCAATGCAGCTTCGCTCATTGCAATAATCTACGACAAAAAGACCAATCCGACCACGCCTTAAGTCGGGTTCAACGGTAAAGTTTCTCCGATGGTTCACAGATACATATTTGTAAAGCTTAAAGACGCGTACGCAAACTCAAGTGGGCGAAAAGAAGTCGTACGCGAAACGCTGGAGACTCTTCCCAAGTGCGAGGGTGTTGTGTCTGTTTCCTCTGGCGTGCCCAGCGATCCCGAAAGCGAGAAAGCATGGGATGTGCACATTATCGTGGGTTTCAACAACCAGGATGCGGTTGCAACGTATATTATTGATCCAGTACACCAAAAATACGTAACAACATTTCTGAAGCCTCGGACTGAAGTAAAAAAGGCGTGGAATTTCGAAGTGACAACCGCTAGCTAGACTTTGCCCGCGCGAGCCACCGCCATGCATGCACCGGCTCGTTTCGATTCAATTTGAAAAAGACGCGTTCGAGAGACTCCAATGACCAGCCATTTTCGAACCTGGCACGAAGTTGTTCCTCAGAAAGCCTTCGAGGCCCCCACCCATCCGGCTCCTTTTCGCTAAAACAAAAACCAACAAATGATCCGCCAGGAGCTAAAATCCGTTTAGCCCCTTCCAAGTACCGTTCCTGTTCGTCATCTGGAAAGATGTGAAACACAGCACTGTCCATGAGGGTTTGATACCGGGTGCTGGGAGAAAAGTTGAGCGCGCTACCAATGACAAAATCGGCGGCCACACCTTTTTCCAGCGCGAGCTTCCTAGCTCGATCGATAGCAATACGGGAAATGTCCATCCCAGTGACATCAACACCAGAACCAGCTAACCAAACCGCATTCTGTCCTGTGCCACATCCAATATCGAGCAAGCCGCCGGTAAGGAGACCGGCCTCATACGCATCGACGACGCATGGCTGCGGAGCCGCTATTTCCCAAGGAGGAGTGTCTCTTGTGTATTGCGAATCAAAATCGCGCGGGTCTTCAAGCAAGCTCATCGAGCCCAGTATAGGAATGCGTTCTAAACAAAGGAAGAAAGTAAATGGGTGGGCGACAATTTGGCAGAAACGCCAGGAGACCAAGTAGAGACGCCAGTCGCGATCAAAACCGCATCCATTCCAAGACGGCGCGCTCCAAGAATATCCGTTTCCATTTGGTCCCCCACCATTACGATTCGTCCGCTCGCTCTTTTGAGTCCTTCTTCGAAAAGACCGGGGTTAGGTTTTCCAAGGCCGACGAAACCAGGGGCATCATTGCCGAGACAACGTTGCAAAGCAGTCTCAATCAGTAACGCGACTGCGCCTGCTGTGAAGCCATACTCGTTCTTATTCTTTGGGTAGATAATATCGGGATTTGGCAAAAGGAGGGTTGGCGTCTTTCCTCTTTCCAGTGAACGTAACACCATGGCCAAAGCCGCTTCTGTTATCTCCAAGAAAGAAAAGCCATCATCGTCGGCAACCACGAGCACATCGACATCCCCGTTTGGATCTGCAGGCACGACCTTCCCTCCCGCCTGTCGAACGTACTCAGCAGAATCCGTGGTTCCCAAAACCACACAGTTAGCCCCGGCAAGGTCATTCTTTTCGAAATAGCCAACAATTAGGCCACCTGAGGTTAGAACTTGCTCCGTTTTCACCGGCAGGTCTAAGGAGGCGAATCGTTTTTGTGTTGTTTCCGGTAACCGAGACGCATCGTTGGTAGCGACCCAGAACTCTTTGCCTTCTTCGTTAACCCTCTCAAGAAACTCCCTCGCTCCCGGAAGCGCTCCCTCCGCGTTCACCAGCACTCCATATGCGTCAAGAAGAAATGAATCCCACCCGCCGATGAGGCCGTCTACGGAAATTACTTCAGGGGAGAGTGCTTCATCCATGGGTTTTCCAATGCTTGGAAGGTACACTGGCACACCTAGCGATGGAACACTGGATCTACGTCTCAGCCTGCATTTTGTTGCCGGCCCTTTGGGGTGGCGCGACAGCTTGGTGGTTTTCGCGCCGAGACGAAAAACGCACCTCGCCCAAAGACCCCGAATAGCCATGGATCTCACCCTTCTTGTCGATGGCCAATCTGTTTGGCTTCCCGCGGCCGCCACCGTCGGTGTAGGTATTGGACTTGTTGCGGGTTTATTCGGAGTCGGCGGCGGTTTTTTATTGGTTCCGTTACTGCACGTTTTCCTAGGAGTTCCGCTGGTCGCAGCGGTCGGCGTGGCTCTTTGCCAAACTATTGCCACTGCTCTCGGCAGCTTTCTCAGGTACCGAAAACTTGGCCACGCGGAATCCCGTTTTGATTTGATGCTTCTCGGCGGCTCCGTACTTGGAGTTCATGCTGGCAAGCGTGCACTTGAATATTTTTCCGCCAGTGGTCTCATACAAATTGGATCTACTTCGATCCCCACTCACAGGGTCATCATTACCGGACTCTATGTTCTTCTCTTCTCCGTTCTTAGTTTCTTTTTGTGGACCAAGAGCGCGGAGGCGACTGGAAAAGTCGGCCCCTTTTGTCGCGTTTCTATCCCTCCCTACACACGACTTCCTGTGGCAGGTGTGGAACGAGTAAGTGGACCTTTTGTAGGAACAATTGGTTTTATTAACGGGATGCTTGCCGGTCTATTGGGGATTGGCGGCGGAATTTGCCTGGTTCCCATCATGCTGTACGGGTTCGGCTTTGATATTCGCAAAGTGGCAGGAACTGGAATTGTCGTCGTTCTAGTCGTTGCCCTGGTGGGTACCTTTCAATATGCATCTGCTGGCCACGTCCACCTTGGACTCGCGATGACGCTCATGATTGGCTCAGGTATCGCAGCTCAAATAGGAGCTGGATTGACCAGTTCTCTCAGCCCTAGATTGCTTCGAAAAGGGCTTGCCGTGGTCATGGTAATCACTATCGTCGCGTTACTCATCAAGCTCTTCCGGTAGCAAGCGAATTTTTCCTGCGGTATCATGGGTCATGCTCGCAAAGACCGTGGGATGTCTCGCTTTGGTTGTTTTGTTTCTGAGCTGTAAAAAAGAACCGACAGTGGTGCCGCCGCAGATGATTGAGGCCGGCCCGGGCGAGAACATTAAGCCCATGATCGCGGAAGCCCGCCGCAAAGCCGAATCCGAGTCTGTTGTACTGATGGTCTACGTATCCGCAACGTGGTGCGCGCCGTGCCAGGAATTCCAAGCCTCGCTACAATCGGGAGCCCTCAACAATGTTCTGCCCAATCTTCGATTTTTGAAGTTCGACGCGCAAAAAGACGGAGAACGCATCGACAGAGCCGGGTACAGCTCCGATTTTGTTCCTTACATCGTTATTCCCAATGCGGACGGAAGCCCTAGTTCCAAACGTATTGAGGGCGCTGTCGTCAAAGGAAAAAGCGGCACCCAAGCGGTGGTTGAAAAGCTTCACGCCCTACTTAGCTCGTAGCCAACTATTACCGAAGCATCTGCCAGTGACTACCGAAGCATCTGCCAGTGACGTGGCAACTTTGCGATTGCCTGTTCTTTAGAAATAGGGAGAGCTTCTGGGCTGAAATCCTTCATCTCCTGAAAACGTATGGTCCAATCTTTTTTGGTGGGAACGATAAAGATATCTGTAACGCTGATACCGTGTTGAATCATCTCAACCGCCTGATTGACGAGAGCGACGCGCTCCGATTCCCGTGTCGGTTGCGCTCTTGACAACGGAATCGTGCGCTCGAACGCCGCGTCGTAGAACGCGATACCAGAGAAAGCACCTTGATCAACATAGCCGGCAATAGAAGGCCCGCCGATTGTTTCGGCGCCCTCATAATACGAAAAAAGCTCTTTCAACTTTTTAGAGGTGAATTTGGCAGCTCGCTCGCCCTTCGGCAAAAATATTTTCAATGCTCTACCCCGGCTGTCTTTTGCTAGAAAACGGCCGGATACACCTGTAGGAAGCTTGAACTCGGCCAGCCGTACCCTTTTTGGTTTGCCAAGTAGCAACATGGAACGCCCACTACGAAAAACCTTTTTGGCCCGTAGCCTCTTCGCCGGAGCGGGTTTGGCAGCCTTTGCGGAAACAGCCCGCTGACCCCGAACGTTCGCGGTTGCGCTCCCGTGAGCAATGAAGAAACTACCTACAAGAGCGGAAAGTAAAACGGCTTGACGCATAAGACCCAAATAGTGCGAACGCCGTGCCGAAAACCTTGGCTTCCGACAACGGGAATTACGCGGGGTTACTGTTGTGCACCCCGTGAGCAACACAGTGTTTTCGAAGACTGGAACCCTGTCTTCACACCTAGCCGAATTGGGTCAGGCGCTCAGCCGCCGCCAAATCGATAAGGTCGTCTATTTCTTTCCACCGAAGCGAAGAGATATCTGAAGCGGAAAACGAGACTTTTCCCTCAGAAAGGAGTTCGGCAAAAACCGCCTCGTAGTACTCGCCAGTCCGCCCCTCCGTCACCCATTGGCTTACTCGACGTTCAATTTCCGACCAACTGGCTCGAGACAAGCTGCAATAATTCACCGTCTTTTTTAAACGATTCACGCCTTCTGGGCTTTTGTGTGCCGCTAGTTGCAACCCTACGATCGATTCGCCATCACCTATCGCCGCCCCGGTTCCGTCCATTTCTTCCTGGTACTCGGAAACCAGCATAGTGTCTGGCTCCATCAATCGCTTATAGACCGTTGGTTCCGCGTACACGTCAGACTCTAGAAGCATGAAGGGCGGTTTCACCGCCTCTGCCGCTGCAAGAAGAGAGACAATATTATTCGTGGTGGCGTAGTCGGGGCACACGACGACCTTAAAGGGCAGCGCCTGGGCCGCTAAGTGATCACGAAGAGGCTGTTCTTTGTAACCGACTACGACGACGAGCTCCTCTACGTCGGTATGACTGAGCCCCTCCAGTAAGGAGTCCAGTAGTGGCCGACCCGAAATATGGACCAGACACTTGGGAACATGCTCGGTCGCGGGCAGGAGGCGGGTTCCTTTTCCGGCCGCAAGAAGTACTGCCTGTTTGATGGACGCGGCCATTCGGCCTTGGCAGTTAAAACTGCTCGTCTGACTTTATTACCAGCCGGACTTGGGACTCGACAGTAGGACCAAACTCCAAATTGTAGGTTCCGCCGGGTAGATCTACTTCGTGTCGATCTACGACGTCGGTACAAGCCGGAGTGACCGTATTGGTTTCTAAAAATAAGGACTGACTACCATTGGTGGCTTGAACAGAGAATGGGACTGAGGTGTCGAGAAAGAACACAGTGAGCCCACCAGTAGAAATGTATGTAACAAAGCCGGTATCGGCGATGTTGATGTCGTGTCTATCGTCCCGCGTAACGGAAGGGGCACTGCTCGCCTGTGTTGCGGCGTTAATCGGCATTGCCTGCCCAGTTTGCAGTTCTACGCAGGCTTCCTCGTCGAGATCTTCAGCGCCGAACTCGCCTTCGGGATCGCAGCCGGTCGCCAAGAAGCCGAGTACAAGAAAAGGTAGGAGACGAGTTGTTCTAGCCCTCATGCCGCATGCTTACCATGCCATTAGCACTGACAAAACATAATTGGGCTGGTTAATCGCGAGTGCACATTCACCGGACCTGTCTGTCTATTTGCAGGAACATCCAATTGAATGTGAAGCAGATCACCACCGGCAAGTTTGAGCTCGAGGCCTTTGTCTGCTGATGTGACCGCCGAAGTCGGAGTTGCGACGGCGAGCCCCCAATCGGTCGACGACCAAAGCAAAGAAAATGCGCCAGTCTCTGCGTCTTCCAAGAAAAGCGAAGAAAGCGCAGCCTCGTGCTCCCCACAACCACCGGCTTGGGCATTCGCATACCAATAGGTTTGCCCTCCGTTTTCGATACGCCAGACCCCAAGGCCACTGCCCCATTGCCTATCGTACCAGCGGTTTTTGTCGCCCGTAGCCACCGTGTACGTGTGCTGTATTTCTCGCGAGACAGGCGTCTTGAAGAATTCTTCTTCTGCGCGACTCTTCAGTTTTTCTCTTTCCGCAACTTGAAGGTTGGCGGTAAAATTTCCAACAGGCAGGCGCGCATCGCGAGCCCAAAGAGCCTTTTTGCATGCATCCGATCCAACGTCCAATTCGACAGCTAGAAAAGCGTGTTCCTCAATCGCAGCCCACGCCGACTCCGCATCCCACTCATCATACATGTCCAAAAGTGTCCCTGCCAACCAGACCTGATCCCTAGGTTTTGATTTACAAGCCAAGGCATCACGCGAGTACAATGCGTAGGTTTGTGCGAAAACCTCCTCTGGCACTTCTTCAAGTCTGACCGGTTTAGCCACCGTGACAACGCCACCTTCCGAACTCACGATTCGAGGCTTCACGCCTTTCCCAACCTTCACAGTTGGCTCGGTATCGACGACCATGTAGAGGGCTTCGCTACCGACGATTGGTGCGTTCCTTATCGCGCCTACCAGTTCGACTACGGGTTTGTTATCAACCTTTAGCGACTCGACAGGTTCAGGTAGCTCGACAACAGAGGGCGAAACCATCTCGGACTCATTGGGTACCAACACAACGGAGGGGGAAGCGCCTCGGTCGGCAAAGCCCTGATGGGTGTGAGACCACAGGAACGCAAAAACGGCTGCGGAGAGACACACGCCGCCCATAGCCGATAGCCCATAGGAACCCCATGGAATAGGCGGACGTTCGACCTCCGGCGCCAGGCATGAGGATTCTTCCACGGGATGATGATGGTTGTTACGCCGGAGATCGCTGTCCATGCCCCCTTGTAAGAGCAACCGCCTTGCCAAAACCAAAACATAGTCAAAACAGCGACCTACACACCAGCGTGGGTATTTGAACACAAGCATTTGTCTCAAAAGACACGTCAGTATGGGCTTCCTCTGGCGAAGAGCACAGGCGTTCGCTAGCGTTTGGCCATGCGAATCACTGCCCTCTGTGCCCTTCTGTTTCTCACTTCTCTAGGTTGCGAGAAAAAAACGTCGACGGCTGCAACGGATGTTGCAAGCTACACCGTACGAGGCAAGGTCAAGAGCATGAGTCCAACCGAAGTCTTTGTGCACCACGAGGAGATTCCTAGCTTCAAAGACCAAGAGGGTCGCGCGACGGGGATGGTTTCGATGAGTATGGCATTCGGAATTGATGCCAAGAAGACCCCTGCCAAGGATCTAAAAGTCGGCGACCCGGTCGAGTTCTC
This sequence comes from uncultured Kofleriaceae bacterium, assembly GCA_964410875.1. GTDB lineage: Bacteria > Myxococcota_A > Polyangia > Haliangiales > Haliangiaceae > CAYPIX01. The sequence continues at coordinate 1,365 of CAYPIX010000058.1, read as the reverse complement.
CTTCGATGTTCGATGGAACGAGAAACCTCGCTTGCTCATCACCAAGCTTAAATCCCTTCCACCCGAAACCAAGCTGGACCTAAGCGGCCACTAGTGAGCCAACAGCGTTTAGCCATAGTTACCGAAGATAGGTATGAGGCGCCTGGGCAAACGGGTTGGTACGAAGCAAATATAGAACTTGAAGACAACCTTCTTCGCGAGGCGCTGGAAGGTCGAAATTTCTCCGTCGATCGAATTAGCTGGTCGCGCTCTAACCATGACTGGGGTCAGTATGACTGTGCGGTCATTCGGAGCACCTGGGATTACTTTGATAGATTCGCTGAGTTTTGCCGTTGGTTTGAACAAACCAGTCAAGAAACGCAGATCGTCAACGACCCCAGTATTATTCGCTGGAATTTGGACAAGCGTTATCTTCTTGAGCTCGCTCGTGCCGAAGTACCGATTGTCCCCACGACCCTTTTGGAAAAGGGTCGCGATTTCCAGCTCGCTCCATGGATTGAAGCGAACGGAGAAGGAATCATTAAACCCACGGTTTCCGGCGGCGCGCGACATACCTACCGTCTGACGAACCAAAATATAGAAACCGTTCAAAAAACGTTCAGTGCGTTGATTCAACAAGAGTCCTTCTTGCTACAGCCATTTATTCCCGAGATCACCTCAATCGGTGAGGTCTCATTCATCGTCTTAGGCGGACGTTTTTCCCACGCTGTTCGCAAAGTCCCCAAAGCGGGCGACTTCCGCGTACAAGACGATTTTGGTGGGACAGTCGAACCGTACACGCCCATAGATGACGACCTTTCATTCGCCGAAACGACGGTTTCACGTTGCTCAACACTCCACAATGGGAAAACACCAGCGTACGCCCGAGTGGACGCAGTCAAGACCGAGACGCAGCGTGGTCCTGAGTGGCTCTTGATGGAGCTCGAACTCATTGAGCCTGAGCTCTGGCTGCGAACAAACGCGGACTCGAAGAATAAGCTGGCGGACGCGGTAGTCCAGGCGCTGGGCGCTAACAAATAACCTGGCGGCAAGCGGAAGAAAGCCTGCCGCCCTCCTCTTGAGTTTCCGCCCGCTTCGAGGCAAAACAAGGGGCCAAAGCCCCAAAGGAATCTCCTTATGAAAAAAACAACAACTGTTCTCGCTCTTATTGCTCCCGCCTTCTTCTTTACTGGTTGCGAAAAAGCAAAGCAACCCGAAGAAAGCCCCCCTGCAAAAACTGATAAGGCGCCAGCCCAACCCGATAGCCCCGCTATCAAACCAAGTGCTGAGGCAGCGCCTCATTCCCACCCAGTGTTTGTGGATCCGGGCGCAAAAGATGGTGCGATGGTGACAAAAGCGATTGCGGTTATGCACCCAACAAAGGAC
>CAYPIX010000057.1:0-24777 GCA_964410875.1 uncultured Kofleriaceae bacterium | reverse complement strand
CCACGAACGCATCGCGGCTCTTGCATACGGGCGCCTCGGCATATCTGGAATCAAGTCTTCAAATATCGCAAAAATCAAGAGGGATACGGTGCGGGACTTCTTTTCTACAGAGGCTGGTAACGGACTCGCGGATATCACTGCATCAGCATGGTTTTCCATCGGCACAGTTCCATCCCCCATCGATATTCAATCAAATGAATCAACCCTCAATGAAAGACTGCGACTAGGTGCCAAACGCAAGGCCCCCGGCCCCTCGGCCTGGTTCGATGAAGAAGCAAGTATGGTGACCGACGACGAAGGGCGTTGTCTTGCCAACGCAATTGCTGTTGATGGCAAATTCGAGTTCTACATCGACGACAACTGCTATCTAGAACAGCTACGCTGGCAGATTCCGGTCATAATTGGTTTCAACACAGGGCTCTTGGAGATGCTCTTCAACCCGGGTCTAAATCTAAAAATGGATGGGGCCTTATTGGCAGTGCGAGGAACGGGGGCGGAGTTCGGCGACGGCCTTGTCACGATTTTCTGGGACGATAAAGAAGGTAAGCGCACACCACTCTTCAGGGCCCCAACATCCAAAGAGAACACGCGGCTCCTCTACAGGGACCTAAAGAGTATTCCCCAGGAGGCTGTCCGTGTAAGCGCACTTTTCGAGGGAACCAACCACCGCGGGGACTCGCTAGTCGCTACCGGGACTCTCGACCTTACAGAAAAGATCAGCCCGGTTGACCTCGGCGAAACACCACCACCAGAATTACCTCCTGAAGCCTCTCCTTAACCGACGAAGCTTTCGGTCGACATATATCCAAATCGTTACAAGTCCGTTCCTGTTTTTGTGAACCACAAAAGACACCGATCCCCTGTGAAATTGGCTTGTCGTAAAAAAGTGCCCCTCTGATTTCCGGCCTTTGCGATTTAGTGCGAGGTTTTTTCTTGCCGTGAACCTCTTTTGCAGGTTCCCTATAAATATACTCTTTGAGAAAGGCCCTAAATGACTAGAATTCTTACAATTGTAACCGTTTCCTTACTTGCTGTTGCTGGCTGTAAAAAGGCTGGAGATGCAATGGACGCTGCTGGTGACGCGGCTGGCTCAGCTGTTGATGGCGTCAAAGACGCTGCCGGCAAAGCTGTCGACGCTGCTGGCAAAGTAAAAGACGCTGCTGGCGACGTTAAAAATGCAGCTGGCGACGCAATGGACGCTGTCAAAGGCAAAGCTGGAGACGCAATGGAAGGCGCCAAAGGAGCTGCTGGAGACGCAATGGACGCTGCTAAAGGCAAAGCTGGAGACGCAATGGGCGACGCCAAAGGAGCTGCTGGCGACGCAATGGACGCTGCCAAAGGCAAAGCTGGAGACGCAATGGACGCTGCCAAAGGCAAAGCTGGGGACGCAATGGACGCAGCTAAAGGCAAAGCTGGAGACGCAATGAAAGGCGCTGGCGACAAAATGAAGGGAATGGTCCACTAAGACCACTTCTCATTAATTGCTTTACGAGGCCCGTGACCATTGGTCCCGGGCCTTTTTCTTTGTGCCTAAAGCGTTAGCTCTGAAAGATAGACGAATCGACCGTTTCGCCACGAGCTGACAGTGCTTTGTAGAAAGAAGGGATCACGCCCTGAGCAGCGAAGCGCCCTCCTGCGAAAACGAACAATTGCTGTGTCTGAAAGACTCCGTTCGTTCCGCCGACAACTTCCTCTACGGCCATAACCCGAGTCACACCATCCGCGAAGGTCGCTACCTGGACGACAACATCAACGGCACTTCCTACGGCCTGAACCAGCGACTCAGAGGAGCTCCCTGGAGCGCCAAGACTTGCTAGCGAGGCTAACTTTGCCAAAGCAGCCGTGGAGTTCTCTCCACCTACCGTTGCCATCGTTCCGTCATTAGCCGACCCCATCGCCATTACCAGCTCAAGAGCTTCATCGCCGCGAACACCTCCCACCAACAAACGGTCTGGTCGCATTCGAACAGCCCCTCTAAGGACCGACCGAAGCGTAACAGCCGAAGCATTGGATGTACCAACCGAACGGCTTTCGAAGGAAATCCATCCTGGATGCTGCAGGTTGAGTTCCGCAACGTCTTCGACACTGACGATTCGCTCGCCCTGCGGGACCGCATTAGCGAGGGCCGCCAACAAGGAAACCTTGCCATTTTGGCTTGACCCACAAACCAAAACGTTTCGGCGCGACTTCACGCAAACGCTGAGAAAGTCTGCAATCCCTTGAGAAATACATCCAGACGAGATCAACTCTCCTATGGTCGTATTCTTTTTGCTCGGCCGCCGGATGGTCAAACAAGCTCCTCGAACCGCGACCGGCGGAATTGCTACCAAAACTCGAGAGCCATCACGCAACTGAGACTCAACGAACGGTGTATTCTGGTCGATACGTTGCCCAGATTGTGCAACAAGCCGACCTACGGTCCGCCCAAAACTGGACTCTGAAGAAAACGCGAGACCGGTCTCAGTCATCACTCCGCCTCGGCTAGCGAATATACGCTGCGCGCTCTCGACAACGATTTCTTCTACTGCTCCGTCTGCAAGAAGCTCCTCGAGCACACCAAAACCGAGCGCCTCATTTAGCGAATTTCGAACTAGCTGCTCTTGGGCAACATCACCAGGTATCTGCCCAGCACCGGCCATACGGGTAACGACATCCCGAATTGCCTTTTCCGTTCGCTGCCAAACCCCCTCGTCGCCAAGCTGGTGGAGAGGGACCTTGCCAAGCTCGAGCTTAGGCCAAACCTCTTCCAGGATTGCACTCTGAAGCCCAAGCCCTACAGCCGGCATCACAGTTCCCGGTTGCGCGCCGACGGGTGGCACTGTTGCACTTTGCATCCTTGGCGTTTCCGGCTGCGGCTTACTGGCTACTTCCGGAACATGTGCAGCCTGCGAAGGCGCCGGGCTACTCGGTTCAGAACCCGCAGCCTCAGCCCGCAACGAATCTGCAGCCAACTCGCCAGGCTTAGTCGTAGTCGGCATTCTCGAAGCCGGTGGCGGCACTTCGGGCGCTGCTGAAGGCACATTCATAGCTAACCCTGCGGGGGCCGCCTGCGGGGGCGGCGCTGCGCTAGGGGGCGGCACGGTTGGCGACGCCTGCATAGGAGGAGCCGTCGGCGGAGCAGAAGCTGCACGTTGCGGTGAACCTGGTGGAGGAATGCTCGGAGACGGAGCCGGGCGCGGAGCGGGCTCTGATGGCGGTGCAGCAGCTGGCTCAGGACTCACAGCAGCTGGCGGCGGAGCCCCAGCGGCTTCAGCCCCCTCAGCCCCTTCATCAACCCCTAGGATGAAGTCACCGATGTAAATTTTGTCGGTTTCTTTTACGACAAGTGGACTGGTTATCTTTCGCCCGTTCACATAAGTACCGTTGGTACTTTTGAGATCAACGATAATGAACTTGCCATCTTTGAGGACAATCCTAGCGTGCCTCTTCGACACATTTCCCTTGGGCAAAATGACGTCATTGCCCTGCACTCGCCCAATCGTTATCTCGGCTTTGTCAAAATCAAGCCGCCTCTGTTCTCCGCCTTTTTCCGCAACGGTGATCGCGAACATAAACCCGCCCTTTCGCCTAAGCAGTTTGAAACGTTACTAAAGGCTACTCATATAGGCAAGAGACGGCGTGGGTAGTTTGACCGTGTTTTTCTGTACTTACTGCGGTGCCGTGGAACTGACAGGGGCGGTGCGAAACGTCTCTTCCCCTACGTCGTCCCCTCCGATTACATCGCGAATCGCAGGCCCCCAAAGGACAAGGACACCAAATAGAAACAGCGCACAAACTCCTGCCCAAAGGAGGATTTCTTGAAGTCGCGGTTTGTCCACAAAAGGAGAATACACTGGCCTGGGCTCTAGCCGGTCAATTCGAAGTTCGAACACAGCACCAAAATTACCACAGTATTTACATAGGCCTACACGGGCATAGCCCTTGCGACTACTAGAGGTCATGTCTCCTTTGAAGATCTCGGCTTTGGTTCTGGCTCTAGCCCCCGTATTTGCGTGCGGCGCTCCCCCGGATGCAAAGTCACCAAATGACGCAAGTCAAAGCAGCTATTGGTTGCGTGCACCTGCCGAAGACGAGCAGGTAGAACTCGATGACGCCATCGCGGTTGCTACCGAGAACAAGCACAGCAACCTCGGCGTGGATGAAACAGCACTTCCTGTCATGGTATCTCCAATCGATCAACACGAAGGCATTGCCCCTCCTTCCACTCGTCCCCGCGACCGCACCATCGACCGCGACTCCAGCCCGCTCGCCCCACTTGATTAACGGGTGGGCTAGTTCCACTACCTCACGAGGGTGCCGATGCGAGGCCATGCCACGCCACCATCTTCGCGAGACTGGTAGGACCACCAGACAAACATGGCTCGACCTTTTATGTTTTCTACCGGCACGGTTCCCCACACGCGGGAATCGCTCGAGTGCGCTCGGTTGTCTCCCATCACGAAAACATGGCCTTCGGGAACCACGAAATGCCGAAACGGTTCACAACCAAGACTCTTGCCTTCCTCCCGCTCACGCTTTTCGATTTTCCCAACAGGAAGCGACTTATCCGTAATTATCTCTCCAAGCCCCCTTGCAGAGCAATAAGGTGCATGAACCCCTGGAAAATCCCGGTCCCCGTCTGCGTCAGAGTACCTAGTATCTTCTGTCCGCTCTGATTCCCGTATGGGACGAAGAGGAGTGTGCACGATATTGTAAGAGACATCTTCGAACCCCTCTTTGTACCGGCTGCACACTTCCTGTTGCCACGGTTGGAACCGGGCGTATTCGTCGTAATCCCAATAGCTACACGACTTCCCCGACGACGAAATCATCTCGGTTTCTAGCGCGACCCCATTTACGTAGGGAACATCACATCGAACCTCAACGGTATCGCCTTCGGTTGCGATGATTCGCTTGATGAAGTCCTTGTCTGGTTCACAGGGATTGATGAAGACGATCACCTCTCCCCGCTCAGGGGCTCCCCATTCAACAATCTTGCTTAGGGTCCCCGGCAAACGGAGCCCATAGGCGACCTTGTTCACGAAAATATGGTCGCCTATTTCCAAGGTCGGAATCATAGATCCTGAAGGAATCTTGAAAGCCTCAAGCGCAAACATACGTAGCACCAGCGCCACCATTACGGCGATGCCAATAGACTCTGAGTATTCGCGGGTCATCGACTTCCTCGCAAACCCGAGATGGTCGTCTGCCAATATTTCAAGTTCGGTGAGACCGGCGCGAACCGCTTCACCGTCTCCATTGGCACACGCATTCTCAAGGCGGGTCGTAGCTTCTGCAAGAAGCGTTTGGGTTGCCGGAGGAATACGGGCGTGGTGCTTCGCCAAGACACGTCGAATGTCTTTAGAAAGGCCAATGCCTTCCTTCACTACACGTTTTTCCAGACCACGCATTCTATACCGCTGCAGAAACCCCATTAGTCGACCTTTAGAACGGTTAAGAAGGCCTCTTGCGGTAACTCGACCGACCCAACCGCCTTCATACGTTTCTTACCTTGCTTCTGCTTTTCCAGGAGTTTTCGCTTACGCGAGATATCACCACCGTAGCATTTGGCGGTTACATCCTTTCGCATCGCTCGGACGTTTACTCGAGCGATAACCCGGCTACCAATAGAGGCCTGAATAGCAACTTGGTACATCTGCCTGGGAATAACTTCTTTCATTTTCACGCACAGGTCCTGACCGCGATGCTGCGAAATCGACTTGTGGCAAACTACAGATAGCGCATCCACCTTGTCCCCGTTGACGAGAATATCGAGGCGCACAAGGTCCGTTTTTCGATACCCCGCAGGTTCATAGTCCAGTGATGCGTATCCTCGTGAAAGGGTCTTGAGTTTGTCGTAGAAGCCAAAAACCACTTCCGACAGCGGCAGTTCATACATCACCTGAACTCGGCCGGGCGTGTCATAATTGATATCGCGCTGGACACCGCGACGTTCTTCACAAAGTTGCAGGGCCGCTCCCACGTATTCCTGCGGAACGTGGATAGTCGCGTTGATAATGGGTTCTTCAATGTATTTAAATTTGCCGACATCGGGAACACGGGCGGGGTTATCAACCTCCTCCATGGTTCCATCTGCCTGGTAAATCCGGTAGCAGACAGAAGGCGCAGTTGTGATGAGATCGAGGTTGTGTTCCCGTTCCAATCGCTCCTGAATAATCTCCATGTGGAGAAGCCCGAGAAAGCCACATCGAAAGCCAAAACCAAGGGCTAGGGACGTTTCCGGATCGTAGGTCACAGCGGCGTCGTTCAGCGTTAACTTGCCAAGGGCGTCTTTGAGATCTTGGTAGTCTTTCGAATCAACTGGAAAAAGACCGGCGAAAACCATAGGCTGAACTTGCTTAAAGCCTTCCAAAGGCTCCGCGCTGGGATTCTCGTCTGAGGTCACCGTGTCGCCGACACGAGCGTGGGAAATGTCCTTAATTGACGCTGCTACTACGCCTACCTCCCCGGCCTTGATCTCTTTCACAGGAACCGGGCCGGGCTGGAAAACGCCAATATAGGTGCAATCGTATTTTTGGTCCGTAGCCCAAAAACGAAGTCGCATGCCCTTCTTAATGGTGCCTTCAAACACTCTAACCAATGCAACGACGCCCCGGAATGGATCGTACCAAGAGTCAAAGATGAGAGCTTTAAGTGGTTTGTCACTCAAATCTACGGGCGGTGGTGGAATCCTTTGAACAACCGCCTCAAGAATGTCCTCCACACCAAGTCCAGTCTTGGCCGAGACCAATAAGGCCTCAGAGGCATCAAGACCAATGGTCTCTTCAATCTCTTCCTTCACTTCATCAGGCCGAGCGACCGGCAGATCTATCTTGTTCAGAACGGGAACGATTTCAAGGTCAGCATCGAGAGCCAGATAAACATTCGCCAAAGTTTGGGCTTCTACACCTTGAGCAGCGTCAACAACTAGGAGCGCCCCCTCACAGGCTTGCAAGGATCGCGAGACTTCATAATGAAAATCAACGTGACCAGGTGTGTCGATTAGATTAAACTGGTAGGTCTTCCCGTCTTTGGCTGTGTAGGCCAGTCGAACAGCCTGAGCCTTGATGGTGATTCCGCGCTCCTGCTCAAGGTCCATCTTGTCCAAGAGCTGGTCAGATTTATCCCTCTCTGCGACCGCTTCAGTCAGATCCATGATCCGGTCGGCCAGGGTCGTCTTGCCGTGGTCGATATGCGCGATGATGCAAAAATTGCGAATAAGCTCCGGCGGGGACGACATAATGAGCGCCGGCAACATACGCCGGGCCCAGGCCCCGGTCAAACTCATCCGGCCCCTGCTTGCACCAATGCCGCTCACCGAGCTACCCTCCGTAGCCATGGGATATTGTTTACCTTCTCAGCCCGGCGCAGACCAAAAAGGCCGGCAAGACGATTTCTTCCTTACTTCCGGTTTCCTCAAGGGAGCATTGCTAGGGCTTTTCGCCGCAGCCGCGCTTTCCTGCGGGGGAAGCAACAAGGGTGAGTCGACCACAGTCGATGGCCTTGGAGGAGCACTAGCGATTCCCAATGTGAACCCTGAGCTCTGCGACATCAAAGGCAAGCGAGTTGAGGTGTACGACTTGAACCGCGACGGCAAACCCGACGTCTGGAAACTCTTCGAGAAGGTTGACGAAGGCGGCACTAAGGTCGAAGTCTTGACCTGCAAGCAAATTGACTACGACCACGACGGCTCCAAAGATTATGTTGCCACCTATGAGCGAACTGGTGAACTCATTGCCGAAGAAATCGACCTCACTTTTGATGGGCGGTTTGACGCACGAGAACACTACAATGAGAAGACCGGCAAACTACGTCTTATCGAGCGAGACAGCGACCACGACAAACAACCCGACGTTTGGGAAGAGTATGACGACACCGGTGTTTTGACCGCCGTGCGTATGGATCGAAACGCAGACGGCAATCCAGATTTATGGGAGCAGTACGACAAGGGTGAACTAACCGCCATCCTCTACGATGACGACTTTGATTCCCGGGTCGACCGCAAGGAAACGCGCGGCGGGGCACCAAAGCCCACGTCGCTACCGCCTGCCCCGACGACCAGCCCTGATGCTGAAGCGCCCGCAGAAGGTGGAGAAGAAGCGCCGCCAGCCATCGATCCCACTGAAGCGCCAACAGCGGAATAGGCCCTCAGAAACCAAGATGCGAATTGCGTCCCTGCTTCCTGCATCGACGGAAATCGTCTGTGCCTTGGGTTTGCGCGAAAGACTCGTTGGCGTATCGCACGAGTGCGACTTTCCAGTGGAGGTAAAAAGCCTTCCGCGCTTAACCGGCGCCCACGTAGACTCTTCTAAGGGGTCTGCTGCCATTCATGAACAGGTAGGAGGCCGCCTTTCCTCCGGCTTGAGTTTGTACGAGGTTCTTGAAGACGAACTCGCGCGGGTAAAACCTGACCTCATTATCACGCAAGACACCTGCGACATCTGCGCTGTGGCGCAGTCCGATGTAGAGGCGGCGGTTGCTAACATCGTGGGTCGCGAAACGCGCATCCTGTCCCTGGCTCCCAAAACTCTTGACGACGTATTCGCAAATATTTCGTCTGTGGGTGAAGCAACCAATTCAATAACAGCTGCACAGACCCTCACAGAGAATTTAAAGAAACGGCTACGAACGCTCAAAAAAGAATGCGCGGAACGAGCACCTATGACCGTCCTCTTTCTCGAATGGCTCGACCCACCGATGGTCGGTGGACATTGGACCCCGACGTTAACTGAAACAGCGGGCGGCATCCCGATACTTGGACATAAGAACCAACCCACAAGAGCTGTGACTTGGCAGGAAATCCGAGAATCCGACCCCGACTGCATTGCGGTAGCCCCGTGCGGTTTTCCTACGGCGCAGACGGAACGGGAACTTCCCGCGCTACTCGAAGGACCGCTCAGTTCCATGCGTGCGACCCAAGAGGGACGTGTTTTCGTCATTGACGGCAATGCCTACTTCAATCGCCCCGGCCCTCGCCTTGTCGACTCAGCAGAAACGCTAGCCAGGATCCTCACTAGTTGCGCGAACAGCTAAAAGCAACTACCTGTGCTCTGCTTTCCCACCTTGGGATCGCCGTTTTTCCAACCCTGCCTTCTACGCCTATGGATACCGACGAGGCGACCCTGGGGTCACAGGTCAAACCGGCACCTTTGTCGACGGCTTCACCGCATCAGCAGTAGGCGACCTCGACTGCGACGGAACAAAGTCCCAATTTGCTATGTTCGGCTGGGTCTCTTCAACCACCGACGGCCCCGCCCGGCACCTCCGCCATCTCTAAATACAACGAGCTCGAATAAGAGAATTTTAAGCAAGGAGCCCCGCGAAGGGCTCCCGTTTTAACTATGGACTTCTAGTTCTTTTCAGGAGCGCGCCGTGGCGTGTTTAACCGAACCTGTTCATTCAGGACACCACGTGCATCCACATAAGCTACGAAGTTAGATACCACGGAAGTAATTGCCCCGGCGGCAATGAAGCCATACCGAGTATTGGTCTCAAAGAAGCCATCAGGGCTAAAAATTGCCGCTTCCGGTAGCGCCTGTGCAGCAACCAAGAGCGCCACTGCGCCTGCCCCAGCCGTAGCGCCTAGGGCACCCAAGAATTTATGCGCCTGATAAATATGAGAACGAGACGAACGCTGAAGAGCAGCCTTCCTCACGGCTCGTTTCGCTTTCCTCGCCGCGAACATACGACCAATCGGCCTTAGAGGATTCAGGGACCGGCCAGGTTTCTTTACCGTGCTCGATTTCGCCGCCGCGGTCCGTTTTGCAAGTTGCGCTTTCACCGGCTTTTTCGTTGGGGCAGCCTGTACTGCCGATGACGAAAACATCAAGAATCCAACAAGGGTGGAAGCGACCAATGAAGATTGAAAAGACATACCGTCCCTTAATTGCAAGCTCAGCACCACCACCAACCCCCTGAAAACAAAACGCCCTCACCTAAAGTGCGAGCGCAAACCTCCGAAAACCGATGACCCTGCCCGCCAGCGAAGCCACCCCCTGCGCGAAGCGCCGCCGCGCAGCGGCCCGAAGAAAAGCAATCCCCGCTTCCCCTAAGCTCCGCCCACCACGCATCCTAGGCGTGATAGCGCACCCGCGAGCAAGGCGCGAGGAGGGAATGTACCTCTGTACATGACCGACGAAGCAACGCAGCTCCCGGGTGCGAAATCCGCCTAGTATGCGTGGTGGTGTTTGGAAGGTCCGTCTAGATGCGGATGCGGATGCGGATGATGATGGTGAACGCCGGGTTCATGGGGGTGTGGATGCCAATGGTCGTGCTCGGGGTGGTCTTTATCTTCCGAACCGCCTCGGTTCTTTAGCTTCTTCCCATTTTTTTTTCGCCACTTCGAATTCTTCCCGCGTTTGTTTTTGTCCAACTGCTTTAGCTGACCGTCTTCCAAGTTTTCTACCGGCTTAGACGAGCCACCACACCCAAAGGAAAAAGCGAGCACCAAAAGTAGAACGAGATTTCTCCTACCTAATCTATGAATACTGTGAAGTAACAACAACCTCATTTACGTTTGCCTCGTTTTGCGCGTTTTTTCAAGGCCTCGAGCTCCTCGTCCACGGACTTGCCTTTCCCAGAAGAAGCTTGGTTGCCCTTTTTCATATCCCTTAACATGTCGTCGACAGTCGACTTTGATTGTTTAGGGCGGCTGGAAGTCTTAGCCCTAGCCTTTCTCCGCGGAGCCTTTTCCGCCTTTTCAAGACTGTTCATTTCCTCTTCGAGAGCCGCCATATCGGCGAGAGCCTTGTGCATACGGGCCCGTTCGAGATCCGCTTTTCGGCTCGCCTGTGTGGCCTGTGCCTTGGAACCATCTTTTTCTGCTTGCTCCGCGCGTTCGTCCCACTCTTTGGCTGACTTGCTCGCATCCGCCATTGTGCGCTCCAAACCTTCTCGCCGTTGCTCAAGCAAGAGCCGTAACCTCCCCAGTTTTTCCAAGCTGGGCGGGTTTTCCGCCGCCGCCGGTATGGACGATAGATCTTCAAGATCGCCCGCCCCGCGATTCATGGCTGCTGCAGCATCTGCGTAGTCTGCGGCCGTTCGTACTTCCGCCGATGTCTTCTTGTAAGAAGCCGCGTTTCTCTCAGCAAGAAACTTGGTGCAATTCTCGCCGATAAGCCAAGCAACATCAGCGACATTGCCCGCCCCATCTCGCGATCGCCCCGAAGGCGGTTTGAGCTTCCAAACTTCGGCCAATGCCGAAGAAAGCATAAGGACCGACGATGCTCCGACACCGAGTCCGCGTTCCTCAACAACTGATGCAACCCCCAGGCTATCGCCGCCGGGCAGACACACCATACGAGTTTGAAAGGCGACCGCCCGAGCAATCATGTCGACCGTTGGTTCGGCAACGATCACGTCAGCACTTCGCCAAAGTTTTGGGGCGTCATCGGTGTCACCGAAGAGCTTGGCCGACAATTCGAGAGCTGGCACTTGGCTCCGAAGAGCTCTTGCTGCTTCGTTGTCTTGGCCCGCTGCGAATAGATATGTGGCAGGTTCCTCAACCATCGACAGTTGAAAAGCCAGCTGAGCAGCCAGATCACTGCCCATTCCCTCTACGGAAACCAAGACGATTCTTTCTTTTAGGCCACCTAAACCGAACTGGCTGCGCGCCTCCATTCTGCCAATTTTTCCGGCCGAAGCGAAATCGGCTCCGACAATCGGCCCCACGACAACAACCCGATCATCGGGCACTCCGACCATCCCAAGCTCCGCTGCTGCGTGCTCGTCTATGGCTAGATACCGATCGGCTCCGACGTCTCGCCAGAGTCCCGCCGGTGAACACTGCGGAACCACGGCCAAAACTGGCGCTCCTCGAGCGGCCTGGCCATTGGCAGCTGCTAAAGCGGCGACTGCAGCTGGATCGAAACCAATGGTCACGTCCGGAGGATTTTGCGCCCATTCTCTCGCCAAGCGGCGATCGGCGAAATCCGCGACCACTGCCTTGATCACCTTGTCGAAGGTACGGTCAGAAAGCGATCCAACGCGCCCGACATCAATGGCCCGTACCTCGGCACCTACCGAATCCAGAGCAGCCATAACCGCAATCACCGCTCGTGGAGGAGCACCGTCACTTGAAACGACAAGCGTATTGGGACCGGTCAAACCATCGCCTCCGGGTTAAGCGCGTTGGATGGCGCGACACCGCGGAAAACCGCGGCAACGGCGCGGGCACAGAGCTCCCCCATCCGCGCTCTGGCGGTGCGAGTAGCAGACCCGGCGTGAGGCGCCAAAAGAACATTAGGGAGTTCGCTTAGCCCTTCCTCAATCAGTGGCTCTCTGGCGAAAACGTCGAGCGCAGCCCCTGCAATTCGACGGTTTTTCAGTGCATCGAAAAGCGCCACCTCATCAACGCAACGACCTCGTGCCGTGTTGACTAAGAACGCACTGGTCTTCATGAGAGACAACGTGTTTTGATTTACCAAATTCTCGGTCTCTTTTGTCAATGGGCAGTGCAGAGAAACGAAATCGCTTTCTTTGAAAAGTGTATCGCTATCGACGTGCCGCGCGCCAAGAAGAGACGCCTCCACCTTGGGATTGCCGCTGTAGATAACCTCCATGCCAAACCCGCGGGCTCGTCTAGCTACTGCTTTTCCAATGCGGCCCAATCCGACGATCCCTAGAGTCGCTCCAGATACGGCTGCCCCCAGTAACTGGTTGGGCGCGAACCCAGTCCAGTTTCCGCTCGCAACCATCCCGTGCCCCTCCACAAGGCGACGCGCGATACCCAGAAGCAACGCAAAAGCAAAATCCGCAGTAGCGTCTGTCAGCACGCCAGGAGTATTCGCCACTACGACTTGGCGACTTGTGGCGGTCGCGAGATCGACGTTGTCGTAACCGACCGCAAAGTTACCGACAACTCGAAGTTTTTCACTAGCCTCTAAGAGCTCCCGATCGACCCGTTCAGTAAGCGGGACAATAAGTCCTTCCGGTTGAAGCTCGGAAAGAGTTGCGAGTAGATGCTCTCGAGACCAACTGCCTGAGTCCGGAGCAATGTACTCCACTCCCGGTCCCAGCACCGTTTCAGCGTCAAACGGCAAAACTGTCGATGAAACCACCGTCGCCACCGCGGAAAGATAGCACGGCGCGCGTGATACATTTACTAACCTGTGAGGCGTTGGGAGCTTTTGATAGCTGCAGTTCTTTTGCCCTGCTTTTTCGGGTTCCGACCAGCCCTGGCCTCCCCGCCAATGTGGCTAGGTGCAGCTGTTTTTATGAAGGAAACACGGGTCGAAAACCCCGTTCCGACACCGCCACGTCCCGAGGATTTTGCCGGTGGGCGCGATATGCCATTGGCCGCGCAGCCCAAAGGCTGGGTCACATTCACCTTTGATGACGGACCCAATTCAAAATTCACTCCGCGGATATTAGACGCGCTTGCAGCTCATCACATTCCAGCCACGTTCTTCGTCGTCGCTAAACGTTTCACGAAGAGATCCAGAGCCTGGAGAACAAATAGAAAGCTCTTAAATCGCATTATTCAAGACGGACACGCTGTTGGGAATCATACTTTCAATCACCGTGACCTTCGTCGAATGCGTCGCAAACGAATGAAAAAAGAGGTTTCAACAGCGGAGGCACTGCTTAAAGGTTTCCTCGGATCACGCCCTTATCTTTTTCGCCCACCCTTTGGTCGAATCACAGAGGCTGGCCGGAGAACGCTTCGCAAAGAAAAATACACGATTGCAAAGTGGAATATTGACACCGTTGACTACAGAGCGAAAAACAGAGAGAAGCTTCGCGACAGAACTCTTCGAGAAATTCTAAAAAAAGAAGGAGGGATCGTCCTCTTTCACGACACAAAAGAAATAACAGCCGACGTACTACCAGAAGTTCTCGAACATCTATTCCAAACGAATTGCGAGCGAATAGACAGCGGGGAAAGTCCGATCATCCCAGTATCGCTTCACTACTTCTTGGCCAACCAAGATGGGACGCAGAGGAAAATACCAGAAGATATTCAATTACAAACCAAGACCTATCGCCGTTGGCTTGACGCTAGTTGTGAGTTCAGAGAGTCGCCCTTCCCCACGATTCCAGTAGAAGATGAAGGCCAGCCTACATGACAGGCTCTCTTTCTGAAATGTTCGTAGGGCGGAAGCAGGCTCTCGACGCTCTCCACCAGGAGGTCGACAAGTCGATACGCGATCATGCTCGTTCCTTGGTGCTCATACTTGGTGCTCCAGGTATGGGCAAGACTCGCTTGCTCACAGAATTTGGAAAGCAAAGAAGCGACATAAAGCTAATCCGCGGCCAATGCTCGCAGCCCCCTTATCGGTCTTTTTCAGACATTCTCTTTTCTTTTTGCGACACCGACAAAGACGACGACGATGCTGAATTTCAGAGCGGTCTTTTGGCGGCTGTTCGTAGTTTGCTTCCATCTGAACAAGTCGTCGAAGTCGCACACCTTCTAGCCTACCTTGCTGGCAGGCCGTTTCAGCACAGTCCTGTTATCGAGCCACTACACGACCAGCCAGAAGCGCTTCAGGCACGCACATACCTTGCGTTGGTTCGTTTTATGACCGCTGTCAGCAAAATCTCGCCGGTGGTACTGGTGTTTGATGATTTGCACCAAGCGTCAAGAGAAACCGTAGGACTCCTCCAACACTTAGCAATTGAAATAAGCGACGAGCGATTCATCATCGTCGGGACAGCACGAAGAGCAGTTTTCCACAAGCATCCAGAGCTGGGTGGGACGGGCATTCCCGTAACCAAGATCGAGCTAAACCCAATGGCTGCTCCTGAAATAGACGAGTTGCTCAGTAGCCTACACGATTCGGAAAGTGGCGACCTCCCAAAGTCCATTGTCGAATGTGCAACCAAACTTGACGGGTCCCCGCGTGCTGTCAACGGACTGTTTCGTCTACTGGTCGAATCCGAAGCGATCCTTCGAACTGGCAGTAACCTTTGGCGGGTTAACGAAGAAAAGCTCAAAGAGATGACTTTGCCAAGTTCAATCGACGAACTTGTGCATCAAAGGCTTGACCTGCTTCCGCGCGCCGACTTGCAAGTCATAGAACGTGCCGCTGTCGCCGGCTACGAATTTGAAGATGATGCGGTGGTAGCGCTGGGCCGTTGTGACTACTTGGAAGAATTACCCGAAGGACCAACCATCGAAATGCTGACGACCGCCGGCGATCACACGCGAGTAGAGGTCGCCAGAGCGCTATTCCGCCTTTCCGCCGCAGACTGGATTACAGAAATCCCGACTAGGCTCGGCCCCCGTCAATACACCTTCACTAACCCTCGCATAACTGAGCTTATTGAGAACCGAATTCCAGATAAGACCAGAAATCTCTATCACAAATTTATGGCTCAATGGTTTCAGCTCTCAGGCGGGGGAAGAAACGCAAACATCCAGGAAATCGCAGGGCAACACTTCGGAAAATCCGGGGATCTAGCTGCTGCTGGCGCTTGCTACCGCCGTGCCGCCGATTTCGCGCGAAGGCGTTTCTTGAACCGAGAAGCCCTCCGACTCTATTCTCGTGCTCTTGACTGCGTTCCAAGCTGGGACCTAAACGTTCGCATACATATTTTTCACGATTTGGGCAGTGTCCAAGAGACTATTGGCGACTACCACGGAGCTCTCGCATCTTTCGAAAATATGCTGCGGCTGTCCTGGGTGGCGGCGTCCAGAGTGAAAGCTGCAGTGGCTTTCAACAAAACCGGCCGCATTTGGCGAGCGCGGCGTGAACTTGATCTTGCTCTTACTTTCTTAGAACGCGGAAAGCAGCTCTTCGAGGACGAGGGAGACGTCCGCGGTATTATTGGCTCACTAGACGATATCGGTACGGTGCTTCACCTTCTTGGGCGCAACCAAGAAGCGTCGACTATGATCAAAAAGAGCATATCCCTTGCAGGCGGCGACCAGCAAAGCCCTCTTGCGGCGGCTCGTTCCCATTCCATCCTTGGAAATATTCAGCGAGTAAGTGGCTCTCCTGAAGGAGCACGACAGTCCCATAAAAGAGCGTTCGACCTGCGTCTACGTGCCGGGGACCGGCTAGGCGTGATTTCATCGCGTTGCGACATAGCGCAGCTTTCCTACGAATTTGGTGATCTCGATGCAGCCGGAGCGGAGTGGAACGAAGCACTTGTAGGTGCAGAAAACGTGGGCGCGTTGCCGCATGCCGCAACGGCCTCCGTTGGCCTGGGACGAATTTTCCTTGAGAAAGAGGACTACAACAAAGCTACAACCTTCTTCGACGCGGCTGTCCAACTCGCAGAGGATCTAGACAACTTTGACCTTCTGGTTTTTTCCATTGGCGGTCTCGCTCGAACACACGTAGCCCGCGGCCTAACGAATGGAATGATGGATCTTCTTGGTGATCTTAGAGAGCTATCAGACGAAGCCCACCTCCCCTCGGTTCGGGCTCAAGCAATGCTTGCCCTGGCGGCAACTCAGACAGACAATGCTGCACCTATGATTTCGCAGGCCCTAGATCTATTAGCCACTGGCGGTCCCCCCTTTGAAATGGCTCGAGCTTTAGAGGAGCTCGCCAACGTCCATTTGGCCAAAGGAGAGAACGAGGCGGCGAAAAAGGCCTTCCAGAATGCAATTCCCATTTATAAAAAACTAGGAAGCAAACGTGGGCCTGCAATAGAAACCCATATGAGCAAGCTTTGATGTTCGATCCTCTTCTTCTGACCGGTATAGAGAAGCACTACCCCTGGGGTTCTCGGTCATTTATTCAAGACCTTCTGGGTCGGACGAACGACGGCCCTATCGCCGAGCTCTGGTTTGGAACGCATCCGCGTGGACCTGCCTGGGTACCTAGCCAAAACCGCGACCTCCAAGAGCTCACAAGAGACACCGAAGGCATGTCCCAGCTTCCGTTTTTGGTGAAATTTCTCGCGGCAGACCGCCCGCTATCCATACAGTGTCATCCAGACAAAATCCAAGCGAAAGCAGGTTACGAGCGTGAACAAGCGGAGGGGCTTTCCGTCACGGCGAAAAACCGCCTCTACCCAGATTCTAGCGACAAACCTGAAATACTTATCGCCCTAACCCCATTTCAAGCGCTGAAAGGATTTCGCTCGTCCGATGAAACCCAAGATCTTTTTAGGAAATGGGCTCCCAAGGCATGGAAAGATATTTCCTCGGATGGAGCAACGCAAACCCAAGAATCGATCTTGCGAAAACTCCTGAACAGCGACAGACCATACACTGCAGAAATTGAACAAAGCACGCCTAAAGATCCGATTGCCGACTGGCTTCACGAGTTGTCTCAACACTATCCAAACGACCCTCTACAACTAGCCCCCCTCTTGCTAAACTATCTCGACCTCCAACCCGGCCAGGCCATTTTTCTTCCTGCTAAGGAACCTCACGCCTATCTAAAAGGTGCGGGTGTCGAGGTCATGGCAAGTTCCGACAACGTTCTCCGGTGCGGCCTTACTCAAAAACATGTCGACAAAGACGAGATGCTTTCCGTGATTGACTTTGGCCCACATTCGAAGAAACTTGTCAGCACCGATAAAACGGACAACGGTGTCTTATACCGAGCCCCGACGGACGCATTCTCAGTCGGCTCACTCATACTGGACCAATCCGCCACCAGCATTCCTCAGTACCCAAACACGTCTCTGCTCTTGTGCAGCAGTGGAACGGCAAAACTTAAAACGTCCAAGGAACAAATCATCGTTCACCAAGGTCAAGCGGCACTGCTTCCGGCGCTATTAAAGGCATCAATCTCCGGTCCAGCGACAACCTGGCTCGTAACATCCGGCAAGTAAATTTCCAGTTGAGCTAGCGGCTAGCCTTCGTCTGCAACCAACGCAGGCGTTTCTTCTGCGTCATCTATTTTCAACCCGAAGCGCACACCACCTAAAGCGCGCCAGTCTGGAGTTCCAAACCCCTCGCCCGTACCAACACCGCCAGCAGCAAAAACCACAAAGTCGTGGAAGTAAAGAGTAAGACCACCGGCTGCTTCAGCATAATTACGGTTGAAAGTCCCAAGGAAGTCATCTGTCGAAGTCGCCGCGTTAAACGTAGCAGCGAGTTCCACAACATCTGTAAATCGATAAGCGGCGCCCAATCCGCCGTACACTTCGTCACCGACGACAAGGTCAGCGATTTCCTGCTCTTTGCGATTACGGTAGCCGATATTGAATCCAAAGCGGAGTTGGTCCGTAATCGGCCCCGAGAGAAGGAGTTCTGGCTGAAAGAGCAATCGCTCATCTCCAAAGTAATCATCAGATGTTGCAGTTGGAAACACCAGCCCCAAACCAAGAGCGACATCCAAGAAGTGGTCGGTGTGATTTAGAATTTGCACCTTTGGTAGAAGTCTAAGGTCTCCTACACCACCCGATTTAATTGAATCCGGTGGGCCCGCTATCCCAACGACATCCTGGTCTTGATTCAGGATAAAGGGAAGCTCGACACCAACCTGAAGTCTGTCAAGAACGGAAAATGCTCCTACCAAACTGCCAGTGAGACGCCTAGAGACCAGCGAGGCGATCCGTTCTCGATCCGCCCCATTTACCGACTGGTGCAAATTGAGGGGAGCGTCCGCGTATCCGATCCAAAGACCAACGTCTAATGAAAGATCAGGCAACACCTCGGCAGACTCGACAGAAAAAATGCCGTTTCTGTCGCTAGATAAACGAAACCGCTCGACCGTAAAGTCGGTGTCAGGTGCGAATTGAGCATGGGCAATGGGAGTCCCCGCCAACAAGACCAAACCAATTAGCACTACCAAGCCGATATTTTGTCGACCTCCGAAAGCACGGACGAGTTTCATGGTCTGAAATCGTGCCAAAGTTTAACTACAACAACAACCCGTCAGACCACCAAGTGTTCTATGCCAAGTTACCCGCAGGTTAACCCGCGCGATGAACGACAGAATTAGCTCTTTTTGTTTTGGTGGTAAGAATACGGCCGTGCTGGTTGGCTTTCTTCCACGGCCGGCGCATTCACATCGGTT
Organism: uncultured Kofleriaceae bacterium; assembly: GCA_964410875.1. Taxonomy (GTDB): domain Bacteria; phylum Myxococcota_A; class Polyangia; order Haliangiales; family Haliangiaceae; genus CAYPIX01. The sequence continues at coordinate 5,875 of CAYPIX010000057.1, read as the reverse complement.
GCGTCAAGGTTGCTAACCCCAGTGCTGCCATCTTTAAACTTGAGCTGGTCCATTGAATTTCCACCGACAAGAGACTGTGTAGCCGTATCTAGAAAGTCTGGTAGTCCCTGAAGTTTCTCAAAGTCCTCGATGATGTCTTCTACAGCGTTGTAACGTTCGGACCGCGAATCCCTCGTCATATTGTCGAAGATGTCGTCGATTCCTGCGGGAAGCGTTGGATCGATCTGCGAAGGCAGCGCAGACCTTCGCCCCGGCAGTCTCCGCGTCAGAAGCTCGTAAAAGATAATCCCAAGTGCGTAGATATCTGCTTGTGGTCCAGCACTGTTGGGGTCGCCGTAAATTTCTGGCGCCATATAAGCAACCCCGTTTACGCCTACATAAACTTGGCGAATAAGTGTTTCATCACGCTCCAGCAAGCGAGCAAAGCCGAAGTCAGAGACCTTGATATTGCCATAGGTGTCCAAGAGGAGGTTTTCTGGTTTGAGTCCCCTGTGTACAACCCGACTCTTATGGGCTGCGCGAAGTGCGTGAAGAGTCTGCAATAGATATTTCAGCGCCAACTGAACCGGGATTGTCTCGGCATCGGAAATCAGTTTCCGCAAAGAACCATTGGCGCAGAACTCCGTAACCACGTAGGGATGCTGGCGCTCCAAGTTTACGTCATGGATGGGAAGGATATTGGGATGAGCCAACGCAGCCCCCGCTCGAACCACATCGGTGAAACGACGGGTTATTTCTGCATGTTGCTCCTCAGCAAAATATCCGTAGATTTCTCGAATCTCTTTAACGGCCACTTCGCGGTTCAATGGAACCTGTCTGGCACGGAAGACGTGCCCAGCCCCGCCAGCGCCCAGAGACTCCAGTTTTTCGTACCGCGCATCCAAAAGCTCCGATGATGCTGCATCGTTAATCGTGCCTTGAGCAGATCTGAGGGATCGGTGCGAAGAACTGCTCGACCTTTGCGGTGCCGCTTGTGCCCCGGTCCCCTTTATCCCCAAGGCTCCCTGGGACATCGAAGTCTTTCGCTTCGCCCGAATACTCTTGAAGTGAGTGACAGCTCGGGATGTCAGTTCTTTCAAATTCCCGCCGTTTACGATTTTCTCGCCCGCATCTGTCACCACAAGACCGTCGTTGGACGCGTCACTTTGCAGATAGCCGGCCGATTGGAGGAAACCGACGTATTCTGTGAACGGGATCGAGACCGCGCCTTCACAGGCTCTCCGAATGTCATCCACCCGGTTGGGGCGCCCGTAGCGGGACTCCGCCATCACGTTTGCGAGAATGAATCGTGATTCTTCGCAAAGAACCTCCTTCGTAACTTTCGTCTTCCCCTCCACCCTTAAATTGTAGGAGCCCAGTGTGTAGACGGTCAATTCACATGGTCTTGATTTGCCGGAAATCTCAAGGGTCCTTGGCACCTACACCACAGGAATTCCCTCGACTTGCAGTCTTTCTACCAAGGGGGCATCGGCTGGGAGAAGCGGATACTTTTCGAGCTCTTTTGGATAAACCCAGGCAATATCAGCGACGTCCAAGGCTTTTGCGACCTGCCCGTTCGGTGCCTGGCAGGGATAAAACAAGAGCACGACCTCAAACCCCGGGTACCGGTGGTGCACCACCTCCCAAATCCGACCCGTGACTACATCCAGGCCCACCTCTTCCCGCATTTCTCGTTTGAGCGCATCTTCCGGGTGCTCGCCGAGCTCGACCTTCCCTCCGGGAAACTCCCACATATCTTCGTGAAGTCCCCCTTTCTTCCTACGTGACAGCAGTAATTTCCCGTCCCGAATACAAAGGGCCGCCACTACCAATTTTCGAGGAGCCGGTTCCGTCAAAACCCCGCTTCTTTACCATAAGCACTCCTTGACACCTTGAAAGGCCCAGACCTATTGTCCGGTCACCTTGAGGCTCTACGCCGGAAAAATAGACACCGTATCCACTGAAATCATCACCAGCCTGTCGAACGACGGTGACTTGGAGTTGAGTAACCGCACGGAGGCCGAACTCGATGTGGCCGCAGTGTTAAAGGAGTACATTCGCGTCGACCGCGATTTGACAGAGCGCACAAAGGATATATTGGAAATCCGCGGTCTATCACACAGCGCCTTTGGCCGTACCAAGCGAACACTCGCTGAAAAAGCGGACTTCGGCCTCGGTGAAGAGGGCATTTCGTGGATTCTCAAACAGCTCTTAGAGGCTTTTATGCAATCTCAGCATGTCGATGAGATTTACGCGGATGATGCGACTCTGCGACGGAAAATTCGGGACATCCTAACGCGACACATGGCAGTTGATGACCAGCTCGACAAAGAAGTTCGCCAGCGAATCCAAAACTTAGAAGAAGGCACTCAGACTTGGGAAATCGAGTACAACAAAGTACTCGATCAAATGAAGACCAAGTTTGGGCTTGGAGAATAGCCCAAGTGAAAAGCCGGACGGGGGCAACGTCAGTGCGAACGCTGGTCGTAACACTTGTCATGTTTACGTTCTTGCCTCTAGGGGTTGGAGACCAAGCGAGTGGCCCGAACCGGCAAACACTGCTTTCACAGCCTTGGGGCAGTGTATTTTTTGATTTAAACCAGGTGACAAAGAGCGGTTTCTTCCAAGTTCAACAAACCCTAAGCGGTCACGAAATACGCCATGGAGCGTCTAAGCGAGCATCCGTATCAACCGCGATCTCTAAGAGGAGCGGTAAGCTTGTTATTTCGGGTGGCGGGGAGACGATTTCTGTCTCTCGAAATCGGGGAATCTGGACATTTGAAAGTGCCAAAACGATTTCCATACAGAGAAAATTGTCTGCCACGGAAGTAACGATGGGCGACGACAGCTTCACCATCTCGAGAAACCCTAGCCAGATAAAAATTTCCGGTAAAAAGGGCACTCTCTTGGTAACCAGGTCCCTATCGAAACGAGTTTTTGCCAGCGAAGCAGGAAAGACAACAGTGGAAAACCGTGCCGACAATGGTTTCACGATTTCTGGAGCCCCACTGTCAGCACACCCATACGTCGGCAGAGGCCTTTACGTTTCACTGGGTGTGGTCGGACTGTTTATCGACGTTTGGGGAATAGCGGGGGTTGAAAACCCATCTGCTGGTCTCATTGAGTGGCAGCCAATCAAGTAGAACGCGGCCAGACCGATAGCTATTTTTTCGAAAATACAATGGTCGGCAAAACCCAAAAGCCGTGTATTCCCGGGGTTATGGATGGCATAAAGGTTGCTCTTACAAGGGGGTGCGCGCAGTGGAGCGCGCAACCACCAGAGCGTAACCAAAGATGGCAAAATACTACTTTGCGGACGGGACCGAGTTCCCAATGGCATCAAATATTCTGGAAACGATTCAAGCTATCGTCGATGCCGCGACTGAATTAGTCAAAATCGACGAAGACCTATCAAATCGGCGGACCAGGGCTTATTTCGCGCAAACTGTTGCGGACGAAGAACTCGCTCGCTTAGGCGCTATCCGCCGATGGATTGATAACACAATCGATCCTGTCCTGGGCCCAGCCGATCTGGCCCCTCGAACAGCCAGCCAACGAGCTGCACGCAAGATCCAAAGCTCGACCCACAAAACCCTTTCCAAGGCCGTTGCATCAGTTACTAGGCAACGCCGAAGAGCTCTCGAGCAGTCTAAAGATCCAGCGGTTTTCAAACGTATCCCCGAGATCATAGAACCACTTTTCCACAACCACGAACTGCCTAATCTACGTTGGGCTGTTAGATACCAAAATCCGACAGGGAACCAAGCAACCCTCCGGCTCTCGGCGGCAGGAGATGAAAAGATTAAGCTGAAATGTACTGGCGACGTCTCAAACAGCAGATTCGCCGACCGACTAACTGTTGAAGACTTTTTGCCGGGGCTTACTCTACCAATACCCCACCGCGGCCGGATGAAGCGTGTGAACATAGAGAAATACGTGGTCACACACATCGAGTGGGGCACGGAAAGTGACCGCTTCCGTATTCAAAAAAAGAGACGACGGCTTTCCGATGGATATCAAGTCCTGGTACGTGGCGGGCACCCAATCATCTTGCCCGTTCACGCCAATGACAAGAGCGCGGGCGACGAGGTTGTTCTCGCTGGAGAAGCGCACGACCAGGTTGTTTCCTTCTGGCAAAAAGTCTCGGAAAAGATGCCTGAACTCATTGCTCTACGCGATCGTGTGACCTCGTTTTACATAGGGCAGTTTTCTATTCTTGAATCGAGAGATCCATTGCTTAGCGCAAAGGCGCTTTTGACGCTAATTGAGCCCATCATCTCTCAAATCCGGCAACGACATCCGCAGAATGCTTTGGGAATCCTCTCAAAGAACAAAGTCATGGTGTCCATCAACCAAACAGAGTTAAACAAACAGCTCGGAGAGATGAAGAGGGGCTACCACAAACTTTTCAGCGATGCCGGACTTGTACCAGCCAAAAAGCAAAAATCTCTCCCGGGCATGACCCCTGCTCCAGCGCCTCTTCACCTACCAAAGGAAGAAGCCGCGAACGATGCAAAGGCCAAAGCACGTTTAGAAACCGAGCGCGTCGCAACCTCACCGTTTTCCCCCATCGCGATTGACATAGACCTCGACGACAGCGCGGCTTAGCAGTCGGCTTGCGAAATTAATTGCGGAAAACTAGTATCGCGACGTGAATCAACGTGCACGTTTATGCCCGTACTGTGCTGGTCCGTTGCCGAACACGAGCAAACCTTCGACCACCTGTAGCTACTGCGGTTCCACGATAGACACGCATTTGCCCTTGATAACGCGCATTGAACAGCACAATGCACGGCAAGCAGCTGTCAAACCGAAGCTAGCGGTATTTCTAGATGCCATGACCGCAGCGCTCTCCAACAGTGATTTCACGCAGGCACTCTACTTTGCCGAATCCTACCACTTCACACTTGGCACCTTGATGTTTGACGCAGAGCACGCGCAGGACCTAGAAGCATATGCCATGCAAAGTGTCCGAGCGCTCGCTGAATCCTGGAATGTTCCCGACTACAAAAGCCCGAGCGAGAGGGGCACAGAGATCACCTGGGAAACCCTCGGCGAACGGCTACGAGAAGCAACAGAGCTCCAGACGGCGTAACCTAGGCCAATGGAAGTGCGCCTTCGACAAGCGTTTCGACCATCGCAACCAGGCTCTGGTAAAGCTCTTCACCTTCGGCTGCGCTGCCCTCCGTCGGCGCTCCGGCATACGCATCGTCCATACCCATTTCTCGAAAATCGCTAACCCCATCTCGAAGTTTCTCGGAGAGACTAACGTCCACGAAAGGAAGCCCTGCCCTCTTCTTTTCGTTCACAAGTTCCGGTTTTGCTGCCAAGACCAAGGAAGTTTCATACTGGCCCGCGTGGCACTTACCACTCTTGAATTCATCCGAGAGGGTTCGCGCAAATTTTCGAATGAGCGGACAAGCATACGATGCCTTTTCAATCGGCTCTATGGCTGCCCGCAACGCAGCATCATGGCCGGGTTCGAGATGATTGTTAACAACACAAACGTGAGACACCCCTTGGACTAAAAACCCTTTAATGAGAGAGGACACGAGTGGAGTCAAGATCCTCGCCTCCAACGAAACCACCCCGGGAAATCCGGCCGCACATTCTGTCACACCATAGGGAACCATGGGAGCCACCCAAGCCTCGTATCCCTTCTTGCGAAGATGCTTTGCAGAGCGTTCGGCCAATTCCGAGCTCAAAAGCGCGTCAGTGCCGAGAGGCAAGTGCGGGCCGTGAGGTTCGAGCGAGCCCACAGGAAGGACTACTATCATCTTTCCTGTGGCGGCGATTTCCGCAAACCGAGGCGACGTAACTTCGTCAAGAAAAACCGTATCAGTCAACCTTGACCATACCCTTCAAACTTTTTCGGTCGATCTTGCCTCGGTCATTC
>CAYPIX010000056.1:0-25183 GCA_964410875.1 uncultured Kofleriaceae bacterium | reverse complement strand
GGATTACCGGTGAAGCTGTACGGAGTATGACCAAGAAGATCTTGGCGTTAACTCCGCCAGATCCGAAAGACGCTGCGGCTTTTGCCCGTTACAACAATACGTTGAGCCGATACGTAGCAATTAAAGAAGAACAAGCCGAGGAAACCAAGCGTGAACTCCTTGTCCTTTGGACCGACTTTTTCAAGCCGGACCACGTCAAAGCGAACCCTGACTTGCACGATATCTTTTGGAAAGCGGCCAAATTATGTTCAGCGTGCAAAGTAGAAGTTAGTGCTCAACACGCAGACGAACTCATGGATGCGATTGAGAACATCCATAAGCTGTTTTGGAAAACCAAAGGGCGAGACGTCTCCTACTACTTGGCTGGCGGCTAACTATAACGGGTGGGTCCCGAACCATGGCGAGAGTCTCCTGTCGCCATGGCTCGGCCCAAAATGAACAGTGACCCTTTTGAGGACGTTGCTTAGGCGGTTGCCACTTCGTGTCTTCCGAGTCGAGGGCGCTAGCATGAATCCGGGGTTGGGGAACGGCGATCTGGTTGCTGTTTGGACTCCAGGCACTCCACGGGTTCGAGATGTTGTTGTCGCGCGAGAACCTAACGGAGAGGTTGTCGTAAAACGGTTGTTATCTAAGGGGCAGGGGACGGTTGCGCTAGGAAGCGATAATCCCAACGAGGCTCGGGACAGTCGAGTCTACGGCTCCATCCCAATAGACCGCGTGGTCGGCAGAGTATTCCTGTCCGTTCCCATTGGTCGATTATAAAAAAAGAGAAAGCCTCCCGCGAAGAAGGCTTTCTCGATTTTATAGATTCTGCGTTTATCGTTTAGAAGAACGAAAGCGTTCCACAACCAGCGAATGGACCGGTCGTGATGCTAACGTCGAAACCGAATAGTTCTCGGTGCAGGTTTCTGTATGATTCCTGAAGCTGCCGAGCCGCATGTTTCGCTTTTGGCTGGAAGGAATTCGCAAGGCTGTAATGAGCTTGCTCTTCGGTTCCGCAATAAACAGCTCGAAGGTCTTTGAAACTGCCAAACGCGATATCAAAGCTGGTTTTGAACTTTGCATCCTGTTCGAAGTTTTTCACGTCCTTCTTAAGAAGTTTTGCGTCCTGCTTAAGGTAGCTGGCTGGCCCGTGATGAGGGTGGGCTACAGCCTGTAAGAACTTCTCGGCACGCCAGCTCATATGTTCGGCCGTCTTGCCCAGACGCCGAGCTCGCATATTGTAATTTAGCCGGTTGATTGCTTGCCGTAGTTCAAAAAACGACTTTTTGGCTTTGGGGCCTTTGAAGTTCTTTGGTGTCGCAAGTAAGTCCCTATACGTCGCGAGGATGTTCTGGTGGCGTCCCCTAATAGCAAAAGACGGTCTGTTCGTCTTGATAGCATTGCGCAACATTTTGACATTGTTGCCGAGTTTTTTCGCTCTGTGATGAGCCGGCCCGTGTACATGATTGGCAAAATTTGAAATTTTATGCCCAAGCACTTTGCTGGATTTCATGACTCGTATTTGACTGGTCCAACCAATCTTGTTTTTGTTTCCAAACGGACCTGCTTCCGCAAGACCAGCACCACCCATTGTCATAGCGACTGCTGCCGCCAATAAAGATACATTTCGCATAGCAACCCTCCGTCCCGGCTCGGAAAGAGTTAAAGTGTTCAGGGGCGAACCAGGACAACTACCCTCTTATTAGAGCGAGTACTAGGTTACAAACGAACTTTGTTAATCAGCCCATCAGTGTGAGCTAATGGCTACAAGGTTCAGCTTAGAAAAAGTAGGGGGTTAACCCGCATTGCGACGTTTTCGACGGCCGCGGTTTTCTTTTTTTTCTGTTCGAATTTTTTCAAGAGACACCGGAGACGCATCGACGGTTTCTTCTTGCGAGGATAAATTTTCTGAAACACAAGCGAGCAATTCGGTCGCGGCGGCGACAACGTCGGCACTTTCGAGGCCGGCTTTTTCGAATTCTCGGTAAAGAGAACGTGCGGCCGTTTGCGCGGCGCGCCTTCGGTCTGTTTTGTCCCTTTTGCTCATGTACTATTAATAAGCACGGGACGTGCCATGGTGGAGCCCTTTTGAGATCAGCAGGTTAGGCCTGTTTTTCGAGTACAGAAAGGGGTTTTATTGACCCTTTTTGGGGCCCGATTTGGGTGTTTAGGCCCCGGTGTCGATGCTGGGGCCGATAAGTCCCGGCATTTTGCAATTGGTGGGCACACACTCCTCAGGTCTGCGTGTAAATGGGGCGTAAATATCAGTGGTTGTGTCCACTTCGTTCGTGGCATGGGACTTGAAAATACCTGCTCGGTGGAGGAGAAGCGGGAATTTGTAGCCGAAAAGGTGGCTCGTGCATGGGTTGGAAGTCCGCGTGCTCTCATTGTGCTTCTCATTGCGATCGCGGTAGCCGCAGCTGTGCTCTTGCCTCGCTTGGTGGTTGACGCCGGACTGAGTCCCTATCGAAACCAAGATGATCCCCTCGTTACCGAGCTAAACTTGGTTAGTGACGCGTTCGTTGGCGATGACAACTTGTTCATTGTTTACGAAAAAGCAGATGTTTTTGCGCCCGCTGCTTTGTCGGAGTTGCGAGAACTTGGGTACCAAATAGAAGAAATTCGTGTTGCCAACCCAAGCGAAGAACAGGCGACCTTAGATGATGGCGGTGCATTGGCCATTGCCGACGTAACGAGCTTGGCTACAGTGAAAATTGTCGAAGGGCGCGATGCTTCTTTTCGTACTCCATCACTTGTTCCAGAAGAAATTCCGACAGACGCAGCAGCCATAGCTAGGATTCGCGCAAATGCCTACCAAAACGCGCTAGTTCGAGACTCGCTAGTGTCTCAAAAGGGTGATGTAGCGGTCCTCGTCGCACGACTCGACGACAGTTTGACCTATGCCCAGCGTGCGTCCGCTGTAGCCGACATAAGAGAGCTTCTGTCACCTCTCAATAAGGGCTTCCCGTCCTATCTTCTTACGGGCAAGGCGGCCGTCGAGGTGGATGAGGGCGAGTACACAATCACGGACCTGAAGCGATTTCTTCCCATCGCGTATTTGATTATTCTGGTTTTGTTGGTGCTCTACATGCGTCGACTGGCATCTGTTGCACTCGGAATCATCGGTGTGACTCTTTCTATCGGGCTGTGTGCAGCAATGGTACCTCTTCTAGGAGGATCGCTTAATTCTACCTCAGTCATGCTTCCACCAGTGATCGGAGCGCTAACCAGCGCCATGCTCATTCACTACTTTTCCGAGGTTGGTAAACATGGTCGAGAAAACCCAGGTGCTGATCCGGCTCGGGTCGCGCAAATTACGATTTCACAATTACTCGCGCCGTCTCTTATCGCGGCGCTAACCACTTCCGTTGGATTCATTGCCAACGCCGTGTCAGATATGCCGGCGATTCGACAATTTGGCATTGCCATGGGAATCGGGGTAATTGGGGCGCTGATCATTGTCAATGCGCTGTTCGCTTTGGCCGCTCGGTATCTTCCGGCAGAAAAATTGAATGCGCCCAATAGCATTGCGATGGGATCGCATTTGGCGAAGCTCTTATCCGGGCTTGCGGAAATCCATATTAAGTACCGGTTTCTGGTCTTAACACTTAGCTTACTTGTCATTGGAGTTGGAGCGGCTGGTATCCCGAAACTGGTTTTTGGTATGGATAAACTCGGAAGTTTTGATCCGGAAACACCTATCCGGCGTGCGACGGCTAAAATGGAGCAGAACGTTGGCGGAACCTCCGAGATGATCATCGCAATTAGGCATCGCGAGGAAGGGCACTTCAACGAGCCCGAGGTCCTTCACAAGTTGGAAAATCTTGAACGCTTCATTGAGAGCGATGGGGGCGCGGGCGCTGACTCAGTCCTATCGTCGAACGACTACATCAAGATGATGTTCCGTGGTTTTAACAATGGCGACCCTGCGATGGAGCGAATACCCGACAATCGGCGGCAGGTTGCTGCGATGTTTATGATTAACGGAGATCCTAAGCTTCGTGAGTATATCGATGCCAACGGCCAATGGGTGCGCTTGGTCGCCCGTGTCTCAGCGGTCGATTCGAATATAACGGCCGAACGATTCAAAAGAGTGGATGACTACCTCGCCAAACATTTCTCAGCGGCGAAAGGCTACGTCCAGGATGAAGAAGATCCTTCGGTTGCCCATATATCCGGTGCCCTTTCTACAGGCGGTAGCAAGGTTTTCTCCACCTCGGTAAACCGGTTGGCCTACACGCTAGTTGATAGCTTCATTCTGGCGTTCTTAGTAATTTTCGCGCTGCTATTCGTTTTGTTCCGTTCTGTTCGAACAGGGCTTGTTTCGATTCCTGTGAATCTACTCCCTGTACTTGCCAATCTGGGACTCATGGGCTGGCTTTCAATCCGGCTGGATGCTGCTACCGTGATGATTTCCTCCGTTTGCATTGGTATCGCTGTCGACGACACCGTTCACTTTTTGCAGTACCTCCGAGGCCGACTTCGAGAGCACGGAGATCTTGAGCTGGGGGTGCGAGAGACTCTTTCTTTCAAGGGCTCTGCTGTGGTCGGGACGACAGTCGTGATCTCGGCTGGGTTCGCGGTTGTGCTGTTTTCCAACTTTGCCACGGCAAGGCATTTTGGCCTTTTGGTAAGTACGGGAGTCCTGGCGGCCCTCTTTGCGGATCTTGTTTTATTGCCCTCGATCTTACTTTGTACAAGAACGCGCCTCGGAACCCGGAGGAGTGAATCTTTGGTAGATTCGAACGTCACTACAGCTATGGCGCCTGTGAAGGTCCAAGCGAGTACGATTTAACTAGCTAAGAAAACAACTGGGAGAGACGAAAATGCGTGGGTTACAAATTGGTTTGATAGCAGTGGGGGCTCTTTACGGGCAAAGCGCTTTTGCTGCTCCAAAATTGAGTACCGAAGCCATCATGGCAAAAGTGGAAGAGCAAACCGCGTTTGGTTTTAGTACTGGGCAAGCCGAGGTAGAAATGTTGCTCTTACCGAAAGGGGCCAAGAAACCTACTCCGAGAACTCTCGACGCCAAGGCTATGAAAGTCGACAAGAAAGGCAATCGACGGGTATTGATCCGATTCAAGAAGCCCAGGGACGTTAAGGGAATGTCGGTTCTTACCGTGGAAAATTCCGGGCGCGAAGGTGATACCTATTTGTATTCTCCCGGATTGACGGACAAGGCGAAACGGATTGTCGGAAGTGACAAACAAGAAGCCTTTGCTGGAAGCGATTTTTCCTACGGCGACATGGACCGCGGTTACCTAAAAGGTGCCAAGAATGTTCGCCACGAAGACAAGTTGGTTGATGGCGAGGCTTGCTATCACATTGAAGTGCAGCCTCAAGGGAAGTCGGCTTACTACAAGCGCGTTGACATGTTCATCCGCAAGAAGGATTTTTTGACACAAGAGACTCGGTACTACGACCGACGAGGGCAGCGCGTGAAGGTTTTTAAGCTTGTTGGCGTGGGCAAGAGCCCCAAGGGCCCAGTCGCAACAAAATCTAAAATGTGGACGGAAAAAACCGGGCACACTACGTTTCTGCTCGTAAAACAGCTTGATGTTGATGAGAGTAAGCTAAAGCGCGTAGATTTTGAGGTGTCCAAACTAACTTCGCCCTAGTTCAGCCTGCTAAACTGGGGCTGGGACATGGCAGAGAAAACTACGAGTCGCTGGTTCGTTCACGATAAGACTGGGAAAGATACTCCCAGTAGACGGTTGTTCTGTTTTCCTCATGCGGGCGGTGCTCCCAGTGCGTTTCGTGCTTGGGGGCGGTATCTCCGACCTGAGTTTGAACTCTCCATTGCTCAGTTGCCTGGACGCGGCGCGAGGATGAGCGAGAAACCCCTGGACGAGATGGGCGCGCTGGTAGAGGAATTGATCACGGCGATGGAACCACTACTCGACAAACCATTTGCGTTACTTGGTCACAGTATGGGGGCATGGGTCGCTTTCGAGGTTGCTAGAGCATTGGGGAAAAAAGGACTAGAGACGCCAACCCTACTCTTCGTTGCTGGAGCTCGGGCTCCCCATATTCAGAGTCGTCACCCCCAAGTTCACGTAATGGAAGATCCGCAAATCATGGTTCTCATGAAACAGCTCGGTGGAACGCCAGCATCGGTTCTCGCTGATGAGGGGTTGATGAAGCGTTATGTTGAAGTCATACGTGCCGATCACAAGATCATGGAATTGCATGTTGCCGATCCTGAACCTCTTCCAATTCCAATCGTTGCGCTAGCGGGAAGTGGCGATGAACAAGCGAACCTTGCTGAGGTCCAAGGTTGGATGTCTCATACTGCTCGCGCTTTCGATTTCTGTTCATTCCCGGGCCAACATTTTTTCCTACATGAGAGAGTTCCGAAAATGTGCAGAGAGGTGAAACGTCACTTCAACGAGGCAACGGGGTAAGAAATGGGCCTCCATGAGAGCTCACTCGATCTCGAATACAAAATAGATGCTCTTCCTGAACAAGTCCTAGAGCTGATGACGACTCCCAGTTTCGTAGTAGAAATGCGCGAAGCCGCTGGAGACGAAGAAATTCAGGTGGAATGTTCCGGGGAACCTCCCCACTTAAAGACGGTTCTCTCGACTCGAATGGTAGGAATTGTGACCCTGCCCAAGGTGGTGAAAAAGCTCTTTGCAAAGCGTTCGCGTATTCGAGTCGAGCTAGACTGGTTCGAGCTTGACGGGGTTGTGACCATTGACTACGAGGCTGCCATTGGCGATGGGGTCGGTAACGTCTTGGGTAAAGCGGTTCTTAGCCCGGACGGGCAGGGTAGTTCCGTGTCAGAAACGTTCACGGCTTCGACAAAGGTCCCGTTGGTGCACAAACCCCTCTTGGCATTCATTGTGAAAACCGCAAGAGGGCTTCTGGCAGGCGACTTCAAGTTTGTTGAAAACCGCGTCCGTGAAAGCTAACTGTTTACGATTGCTGGGGTTTCCGGAGGCCCCAAGGAGGGGAAAGTCCCACCCCAGCAAGCTCTAACCCCTTAAAAACAAAGAATGCGATCTTGGCTCGAACCTTGTACTTCCTCAGGTATGGTCAGAGGTTTTGCGGTTCTGGTTGCGCTGGTTGGGCTGAATGCCTGTTCTTTTGAAGAGACAGCTAACAGAAGCGGTCTGACTGATCCTGAGACTTGCGATTGCGCTACCGAGGAAAACTGCAGCGACGAAGAAATTCTTGCTTGCGATGATAACAGTGTATGCCCCTGCGATGCGGGCATGGTTTGTGTGGATGATATCTGTGTTGCTGATAACGCTCCGGTGGGTTGCTTTGATGGTGCCGATGCAACCATTCCAGTCGCAATCGCCGGTAATGTAGCGACAACCGATCACCAAGTCTCGGTTAGCCTGGATACCCAGGGCCTCATTGATGCCGGTTTTTTAGACGTCAACTGCGAAAACCTGCGTTTTGTAACGGACAGTGGCGATTCAATCCCCCATTGGCAAAATGGTGATTGCTCTCTTGGAGAGTTTTGGGTGCGAGTGCCTTCCTTGGAAGGCGATCAGCAAGAGAATCTCGTTTACGCATTGCTGAGCTCAGACACTGCTAGTCAAAGTGACGGAGCTGCGACGTTTGTATTTTTTGATGACTTTACTGATTTCGCCGATGAATGGTCGGTGAGTACAGAAAACGAGCAACCGGGTTTGGAAGAGTCTGGCGTAGAAAACCAAGACGGAATCATCTCAATCAACGCTCAAGCTAGCTGTAACATCGGCCCCGCGGACGGGTTGGACGTATCCATTTCTAGAGAGCTTACAATGCCAGAAGACGAGACAGAACTGTGTTTTGATATCGTTGGAAGTATTCGAGTCGACGGCCAGGACGGCGGTGTCGGTGCTCGAGGAGGCGTCGGATTTAGGCTAAGCAATGGAGGGGCGCCCATCAGTGAATCGGTAGAAGCATCCTGCGCAGGTGCTGGCTGTTCGATTGAGAGCCCGTTCGAGCCTTCTTCCAACGCAGTGGCAAACAGTTTCAGGGTAACCCTTACGACGCGTGCAGGTGAATGCACAACGTCAGCTGGCGAGTTTCAAGACCTCCGTGTGCGTAAGTGTTTTGCAGAGAACCCATTTGATGAGCCTCAAGCAGACGCGGGTGAGGTTGTCGAATGCGGCGATCTAACCTAGGCAGAATCGAAAGCGTTATTTCACTTTTTTGAACTTAACCGTCATTCGATCGCTCTCTCCGATAGCGGAGTACTTTTCTCGGTCAGTATCACCGAGCGTCAAAGACGGTGGGAGAGTCCAGACACCCTCTTTGTAGTCTTTGGTGTCCTTTGGGTTCGCATTTACTTCGGATGAAGCAACACGCTTGAATCCCGCAGCTTCGACTTGTTCCACGAGCCACTTCTCTGGCAGGTAGCCGAGTCCAGCACTTTCATCTGGATCACTCCCAGGTTTGGCCCGGTGCTGAACCACGCCGAATGTACCTCCAGTACGAAGAACTGCGTGAACACTTTTTAGATAGTCTTGGAGTAAGCCTCTTCTATGCCAATTGTGCATTTCTCTTACCGCAATTGCTACGTCGGCAGAACCCGCAGGGCCTAGCTCTAGTCTCTCCGGTGGACTGATATATACCGGTCTAACTTTGCCAAAGGCAGTTGGCGACTTCTCTAAGAACCATTGGAAACGCCTGCCATATGCCGTCATCATATTGTCGCTTGGACCGTTGGGGTCCATGGACACGGCAAACAATGTGCCCTTGTTAGCCAAGAGCAAAGCGAGAACCTCGGTGTACCAGCCGCCGCCAGCGCCTACTTCAACCACGGTATGCCTGGGCTTGATTCCAAAGAAGAGAAGAGTTTTTTTGGGGTGTCGGAATTTATCTCGTGCTCGGTTTTCGTTCGAACGATGCGGGCTTGCAAGAATCAATGAAAGTCCACGGCCTGTGTTTGGGAACGGTTTTTTTAGTAACTTTTTAGCCGATTTCTCTAAGCCTTCTTCAGCCCAACGCTTCTTTTCGATGTCGGCTTTAGCGCGAAAATCAGCAGAGCGATCTGCGACCTTTTTCTCTTTTTCGGCGGTAGAAGGCGCTGGCGCCTCCTTTACGGCCTCGACGGCCTCGACGGCCTCGACGGCCTCGACGGCCTCGACGGCCTCGGAAACTTGTTGTTCTCCGGTTTTGACTTCTGTTTGTGGTGCCTTGCTACAAGCTGAGAAAACCACGAAAAGAGCTATGACAGTCTTCATCGCCGGACTCTACTGTTCGGTTGTGGTATTCGCAACCATGCAATTGGGGTGGCAAAAAACCGTGTTGAGACTTCAATCTACACGTGTTAGCTCAAAGCAATGAATCCTGTGGAGAATCTCGCCGCGCTCAACGAAAACGGGGAACCGGTTGAACTCCAAAGCCTATGGCGAGAACAGAGCGCAGTGTTGGTCTTTGTTCGGCACTTCGGTTGAATGTTCTGTCAGCAACAAGTGGCGCAGTTGCGCGACATGGAAACAACACTTGACGAAAACAACGCACGTATTGTGGTTGTTGGAAGTGGAGCTCCACATTTTATCGAGGGCTTTCGTGAGCGAGCAGGGTTTGACGGTTTGGTTCTTACTGATCCTGACTTGGCAGTTTTCTCTGCTCTAGAGCTTACTCGCGGTTTGTCGGCCACGTTTCATCCAAAGGTGTTCAAGAAAGCTTGGTCCGCATGGAAACAGGGGTTTCGTCAAAAAAAACCACAGGGCAATGTTTGGCAACAAGGCGGTGTTTTCATTGTTAACCCTGATGGGAAAATTCGTTTTTCGTATAGATCTAAATTTGGTGGCGATCACCCGACTCCAAGCACTATTGCCAACGCGTTGACACGATGAGCATCAAAGACTTCTTTCTTGATCGTACTGTCATCGCCTCCTTTGATGTGAGGGGGTTTGAGCGGCATCAGCGGAGTTTCTCGGACGCTGATATCCCGGCTGACTTAAAAGGGAAAGTATTTCTTGTGACTGGTGCCAACTCTGGAATTGGGTTGGCGGCAACAAGAGAACTATCACGTCGGGGTGGGCGAGTTTACATGCTCTGCCGGAACGAGGAACGAGGCACGAAAGCGTTGCAGAGTATCCTTGCAGAAAACCCTGGAAGTGATTGCCGCCTCGAAATAGTCGACGTCTCACTGAGAAAATCTGTGTTAGCGTTTTCTGAACGTTTCGGTGAGGCTGAAGTTCACGGTCTCTTATTGAATGCCGGCGTATTGCAAAACAGACGTAGTGAAACCATAGAAGGAATTGAGACCACTTTTGCTACCAATGTGCTTGGTGGTTTCCTCTTGACGCAAGAGCTTAGCGGGCCCTTAAGCGCGGGTCTTGGATCGGTGGTTCACGTATCCTCTGGTGGTATGTACACAGTTAAACTCTCGCTTTCTGATTGGCGATGGAGCCGAAGGCCCTTCGACGGAGTGAAAGCATACGCAATGACCAAACGCGCGCAGGTCGTTTTGGCCGAATTGCTCCAAGAAAAGTTATCAGGGAACGGGGTTTCCGTGTTTTCCATGCATCCGGGGTGGGTTGACACGCCTTCGGTTCAAACCGCGTTACCGCGGTTTTATGCTTCTTGGAAGAAGTTCCTCCGGACCCCTGAGCAGGGTGCGGATACCGCAGTTTGGCTTCTGGTAAGGACGCCCTCTCCCCAGCCAGGCGGAGGATTCTTTTTCGACAGAAAATCCAGTGACTGCTACGCCGTTCCATTTACTAGAGAAAGCCAAGTCGCGCGAAGAGAGCTTTGGGAACTCTGTGGACGATTTCAGGCAGGACTTCTAAGGTAATGGTTGAAAAGAGAATCCTCCAAAAGCTAGGGCTTGACGCCCATCTTTGCTGATAAGGATTCGGCCTCGTCAAGCCATGTTTGAATACTTCCGGCGATTCCGCTATCCCAGAAAGTAGCGGAGCGCGGGTCTAAGTCAAAGGGGGCCATAAGCTCAACGGCGGTTTTGGAACCGCCAGCACGGAGAACGTCTAGGTACATGGGCTCAAAATCGGCGCCAAACCGTTCTCGCACTGCAAAGAGAGACTGTGTGAATAGCTCACCGAAAGCGTATGCGTATACGTAGAACGGTCGTAAAAAGTGACCGACGTAGCCCCAGAGGTTGTCCGTGTTTTCGTAAGTGAACAGTTCTCCGGGAGCGCCATAGAAGTCGTGGGTCACGCTCATCCAGGTTTTATTATAGTCCTCGACGGATAGCTTGCCGTTGGCTCGCGCTTTGTGAACGCGTCGCTCGAAATTCGAAAAAGAAATCTGTCGGACGACCGTGTTGATGTGATCGGCCGACTTTCCCATTAGTAGAGAAAGCCTTTCCTCGTCGGTGTCGGCTTTGTCTAGTAGGTATCGGAACGTCGTCATCTCTCCAAAGATAGAAGCGGTTTCCGCGTAGGCCATGGGGGCCCTGAACATGAGAGAACCTTGAGCTTCGGCTGCCAACATGCCGTGTACTCCGTGGCCAAGTTCGTGGGCAACCGTCATGACATCTCTGGTGGAGCCCTGGTAATTTAAAAAATTATAGGCCCGAGCCTCGCCCGACGGTAGTAGGACAGAGTAGTTATAAGCCCCTCCTGTTTTGCCTTCAGATGGTGGAGCATCAATCCACTGGCGTTTGACCATTGTCTCAACCAGCTGTCTAAGTGTCGGGCTAAACGATCCATAGGCATTTAGAACGGTTTCGAGGCAGGCGTCCCAAGAAACCGTGCGGGTGTCTGCAAAGGGTAGGGGAGCGTTCCTGTCAGACCAGCGCAGTGTTTTTCTTCCTAGGTGGGCTGCCAGCAACCGGTAATAACGCCGACATTGTTCGGCCCCTCTCTTGGCGACTGCGTCGTGGAGCGCATCTACGGTCTCATCTTCGATTCGGTTGCCGATATTTCGGGAGGCCATCGGGTGTTTGTAGCCGCGTTCTTGATCTTCGGTGGCTTTGGCTCCCAGAGTGACGTTGAGAGCCCGGGCCATGAGCCTATCGAAGCGTTGGCTGGAAAGGCCCTTAGAAAGGGATTCGAGGGCTTTTGCCCGTTTGTCTCCATCCGGGTTTGAGCTAGTGACGTGTAGAAGCTTGGGGAGACTGAGTTCCTCTCCATCCAAGTCGAAGCGAAGTTCGGCTTCGCACTCATCCATATAGTCCGACCACTCCGACGGTCCATACGGGCCGCGCAGCGTAAGAGCCCGTTCGACATCTTCAGCGAGAAGGAATTTACGGTTTGTCCTTATGTGTTCTAGGTGCGGGCGGTGAAATCGAACGTGTTTGTCATCTTTGCAGAGTTTTTCGAAGGTGCCATCATCGATAGCAGCCACTTCGTGTTCAAAAAAAGTCAGGTGATTCGCTTCAGCTCGGCTCCAGGTCTCTTGCACCTGCCCCAAGCGTTTTTCAATTTCGCCATTGGAAGCGTCGGTGCTCTTGCGAAGGAAGAGATAGACGAACAACTTCTCTGCGATCGCTTGTAGTTCGGAAATCGACTTTAGAGCGGCGCCTAAATCTTTGTTGAGTTTGCCGCGAAAGTTTTTGTCGAATGCGGAAGCTCGCTTTTCGATTTCGCTGATGTCTTTTTCTAACGCCTGATCATCGATTCCACTGTAGAGATCGGTAAGATTCCACCGAACAGATTCGGCTCCCGTTGCCTGCGTCGCTTCACTCATACTGGTTTGGTAGCACGACCCGGCTGGGCTTCGCTACTGGTCGGGCTCCTCAACGACGTTCAACACTAGCGGTATCGGACTCCCAATATTTGATAGGTGATTTCGCCTTTGGGTCTTTGAACTGTAATTTCGTCGCCAAGATTCTTTCCAAGGAGGGCCTTGGCAACGGGAGCGTCGACACTAATTCTATTATTCTTGGCATCCACTTCGTCGAAGCCGACAATTTGGTATTCGACTCGGCTCCCTCCCTCATCTTCGAGGCTAACCCACGCACCAAATCGAACCTCTTTGAGGTCGGCAGCGGGCGGACGCACAACGGTCACTTCTTCCAAGCGTTTGGACAGGTATCGAACCCGCCGGTCGATTTCACGAAGTTTTTTCTTCCCATAAATATATTCCGCGTTCTCGGATCTGTCGCCATGAGCGGCAGCATCAGCGACCTCTTGGGTAATCTTGGGGCGTTCCTTGTTCCACAACTTGTCCAGTTCGTCAGCCAGTGCTTTTTGGCCCCGGACGGTTATGAGTTTTGACCTCATGAGAAATGAACTTTCGCCTCTTTAGGGTTACTTGTAAAGGCGGCCACTCCACTTGGCAGAGCTCTGAATCCAATAGAGAAACAATGGCGGAACCTCCATAGAATCAACTTGATACGTAGGTAAAAGGGAGGAACGGTTTCTGCATTAAATCGGGCTTCTATGCCTGCAAACTGGAAAACCTTTCTGTCCATTCTTACCGCCTTCGGAATTGCCGCATGTGCACAGGGCTTGGACGTTGGCCCTACGGTCGAGGACCAAAAGCGTGAAGCGTCGGAAAAACAGGGTGACAGAGAGGCGCTAGCAAGAGCTTTAGAAAACCAAATTGATTTTGACGAAGCTGATGCAGATTCCATTCGCGAACGGTTCGCACAAATAACCACTAAGAAACGCCCGGTGTTTACAAAAAGCCACGGGTGTGTACGCGCAGAGTTTTCTATCCCCAAACACGATCCAGGGCATGCCGTTGGATTGTTTGCGGAACCAACAGAGCTGCCCAAACCAGCATGGCTTCGTATTTCTAGCGATACGAGGCCCACAACACCCGATCAGGCCAATAGTACAGTCGGTTTTGCGCTTAAGGTTTTAGACGTGCCTGGCGAAAAAATTCTCGAAGGCGAAAAGAACTTCCCTACCCACGATTTTCTTTTACAAAATCACCATGTCTTTTTCGTAGACACAGCGAAAGACTTTATGGAGTTCACGGAGGCAATTTTTGCCGGCAAACTGACTGAATACAAAGCTTCCCACCCCGTCACTGCGCAGACCTTGGATGACATGACAAAGGTGGTTGAAAATGTGCGCGCCGCTGAATTCCACAGTACCACTCCGTTCCGATTCGGTATGGAAGATCATGCAAAGTATCGGGTTAAGTCGTGTGGCGATGTAGCGAGCGTCGCCGTTCCTGATATCACCGCCGATCCGAATTACCTGGCAACACGCTTCGCTGCCGATGTTGCCGATGAAAACGTCGACGTTTGTTTTGAGTTGCAGGTTCAACTCAGGATTGACGATATGCCCCTCGATGAAGGGACCGTGGCATGGAACCCGGAAGAATCAGAGTTCAAGACGGTCGCCACCGTTGTGGTGCCCACGCAGGATATTGCTGCCAACAGTGGCCTTTGTGAAAAAATGTCGTTTACAACGTGGCACGCTCTACCGGAACACAGACCAGTGGGAAGTGTGAATGAAGCACGAGGGGTTGTTTACAAAGCAATCGCTGACTTGAGGCGCGAGAAATCTGGTGTTTCGGTTGGGTTCCCTGATGCCGATGGAAACATTGTTGTTCCCCGTTGATTGCCAAGAGATTCAGTAAGAAGAACATTTATGAAAAAGCCAGAAGACAAGAATAAAGCCGCGGACTCAATTGCTGAGGACACAGAAAATGGCCCAAAAAAAATCACTCGCCGTAGATTTTTGGGCGCAAGCGCGGGCGTTGCAGCTGGCGTCTACACGGCCGGTTGCCTTTCCGAAGATTATATGGGTCGCCCCGGAGAGCAGGGCGACCTTCAACTGCCAGCGGACGTAGAAATAGTCAGCGCGGCAATTCACCCAGCTATCGGTGTTGCGCGTGTTGGAAACAGCAAAGAGGAGTTTTTCTACGGCCCAGAAGTGGAACAGCCAGTCTCGCGTCCCCCAGGTTTTTACCGGGATTCAAAAGGCGCTATCAAACGGCAAGCCGCACGTTTTCGTGTTTACGGATACAACGCGGCCGGAGAAGTTGTTCGGGAACTTACAGCAGCAGAAGCTGACGTTTCTTGGACTGTACATTTAGCCAACAAAAAAGCGGCTTGGTATCGATTTCTTGCGGCCATGGACATGCCCGAAGCAAAGGAATTGAAACCACCTCTTAGAAATGCCGATGAGAGCCGAGCTGATATGACGTTGGATCCTGGGCCACGCACGATTAACGGTGAATCGGTCGCTGGAGCACAATTTCGTTTCGACGGCGCTAGTTTTAAAGGCAAGGCAGTTTCGCTTGGCGAATTGCAAACTGACGAAAGCGGTAGGCTTGTCGTCTTAGGGGGGATTGGCGATTCGGGCTCTCCTCAGAACACCTCAATATTTTCTGGCGGCGACACGTTCGCTAACGCAGACGGCTGGTACGACGATATTGCTGATGGACCGGTATCGGCTCAAGTCTCCATTAATGGAGTGGATATACCTGTCGACCCCGCTTGGGTTCTCGTTGCGCCTCCAAACTATGCCCCTGATATTGTGAGCTGGCGGACCCTCTACGAGTTGATCGAAGAAACCCACATTGACTCGGGCATGTTGCCAACACCCACGACAACGTCTTTCACGAACGACATCTACCCAATCTTTCAAAGGATGACTGGACTCCAATGGGTAAACAAAGGGTTTCTTGACCGGTTCGGGCCAGGAACAATTTTCAATTTTGAAAACGCTTCTGTAATCAAACGGCTTTCTAGTGCAAATCCGAGCGAAAAGGATCAAACGTTTCGCGAGCAACTAGTTGCACTATTTCGAACCGAAGCCACAGAAGAAGACGATAAAAAACTTTGGCCTTACATCTATGGGGATGCATTTGGTTCCTTTCCGAATTCGCCTAAGAACGGACTCGCTCTTTCCCCGCTCAGAGAACAACATCTTGCTCGTTGGCTAACTGGCGATTTCGTTGATGACTGGAACCCAGCGGTCGAGCCATTTCGGAAAATTGCTCACGTGCCTCTCGCTGCGCAACCTGCCATGCTCGACAAAGCGGCACTTCACTTTTGCGTCGCGGACGCGTTCCATCCGGGATGTGAGGTCACTTGGCCTATGCGCCACGCGACAATGTATCGAGCTCCCTTTCGAATCAAGGTACGGCCAACAACAGAGTCAGAACCAGAATACGGGGAATTCCTAACGAGTGACGTAGCGTTGGCGTCAAATGGCCCGCTTCACGCGCAGGGGCCCGGCGACCTTACAAAGTGGATGGCTATCCCTTGGCAGGTCGATACCGTGTTTTGTCGATCAGGTTACGAGCCAGAATTCGATCCTTTCTTGCCAACCTTTTGGCCTGCCCGTGTGCCAAACCACGTCCTTACAGAAGACGATTACGACACCGTTAAAGCGAGTGCTGGCGAGGCGCAAATCGAAGCGTTTGCCAACCGCGAGAGTTGGGTGCGTAGCATGAAAGGGGATATCCCTGCGCAGATGCATCAAATGGTCGAGGAATTCGGCACCATCGGAATCGTCGAGAGGCGGGACGGGGTAAAAGGTAGCCCGATCCTCCCGCGAAAGATGTTCGTTGAACAATTACATGACTCTGAGAAAGAACGATTCGCTGGAGAAACACGTCGCTCAAGGCGCCGTAGGCGCCGGGCCCGGGGACTGGAGAAGACCATGTCGACACAGGCTGGGAATCAGTCTTCGTTCAATGACGAGCAAGCCGAGATGGCGGGCTTCGAGGACGCAGAGCAATTACGCCGCATTCGTGAGATGCTAGGCTTGGATTGAGCGACGATTTCTGTTTTGACGTAGTGATCGTTGGGGCTGGGCCGGGTGGCGCTGTCGCTGGTTACGTCCTCGCGCGCTTTGGGCACCGTGTCGCTTTGATTGATCGGGCTGATGTGCCGGAATACAAGGTCGGTGAATCCTTACCGGGTGCTATTCGGCGTTTGTTAAGCCATTTGGAGCTTTCGTCTCTGCTTGACGAAGAAGACCGCCATCAGACTTCGTTGGGGAATGTCTCTTCATGGGGCAGTGACGAACTTGAAGCCAAGGACTTTATTGACGATCCAGATGGGCTTTCTTGGCATCTCGATAGACCACAGTTTGAAAGAGATCTTCGAAGGCAAGCGTTAGATTCTGGCTGCGTTTGGTTTTCTGCGTCCGTGCGTTCGGTTGAACGAGAAGGGCAAGAGATGAAAGTTTCGCTCCCAGATCGCGAGTTACGAGCAAAGTACGTTATTGACGCAACGGGTAGGCCCGCGTCTATCGCCCTGCGGTTGGGGGCAGAACGCGAACTAGACGATGAGCTGATTGCGCTCTGTGCGTGGGTGGAAAAACTAGAAGGTGACCAAGACTTGCGGACCCTGCTAGAGGCGGTACCTGACGGGTGGTGGTACACCGCATCCGTTCCAGGAGGGCACCGTGTGGTTGTACTTCACGTAAACGGGGACAAAGCTGCTGGTATTCTACGCACCGACGGAGAGTGGACGCGGAGATTGCGTGAGACTAATTTCGTATCGGATGTCGTAGGGGATGCCAAAATGATATTGGGACCGTACGGAAAAGAAGCATGCGGATCGGTGCTAAGTCCTTTCTTCGGCCAAGGTTGGGTCGCGGTTGGAGACGCGGCTATGGCGTTTGATCCGCTGTCCTCGCAGGGGATGTTCAACGCAATCTACAGCGGTATGAAAGCTGCCCAAGCCATCGACGGAACCTTGGCTGGAAAAGGTGGTTTGTTTGAGGAGTATGCGGAGCGGCTTCGTTCCATAAGAAAGACTTATCTCGCGAGGCACCGTTTGGTTTATGCAACGGAGCAGCGCTTCTCTCAGCACGATTTCTGGCGCCAAAGGCACTAAAACGCTTTTAATTCGCGCGAAGCGAAGAAATGAGGACACGGATTTAGGGACAGTCTTTGTAATTCTGTCGACTACGGCATATACCTAGGGAGTGAAAAGCGTAAAGGGGTGGATGGGCTTTCAGGGGCTTACTTTTTCTGTTTTGCTGGGCTTGTTTTCAGCATGCGTCGGCGACGATATTTTCCGTGGGGGTGAGGTCGTAGGAGAGCCAGATGGGCCGGCAACAGTTTCGATTACCGAAGAGGAAATTCGCAAAGACCTGTTCTGGCTTGCAGATGATAAGAGGCAAGGGCGTGATACACGTACCGAGGGTGCGAAAGCAGCCGCCGAGTACATAGCGAACGAGTTTCGTGCAGCGGGTCTTGAGCCTTTGCCCGGGGAAGACAAGTTCCGAATCCCCTTTCTATTGAACGAAACTGGATATGATCTCGAAGAAAGCAAGATCGCATTTGTGAGTGCGCCCAAAGAACCCCCTTTCATTTTAGGGAAAGATTTTCGGCCATTGAATTTCTCAGCTGAAGGGGCTGCCAATTCTAAGTTGGTTTTTGCAGGGTACGGAATTACCGCTCCTGAATTTTCTTACGATGACTACGAGAATCTAGATGTAGAAGGAAAAGTTGTACTCGTGCTTCGGCGCACGCCTCCTGATTCAGATGGCAAACTGTTTTCGCAGAGCGACTATTCCCTCTTTTCTCGGAAAGCTGAAATTGCTCAAAGTCGCGGCGCAATCGCCATGTTGATCGTGTCTGGTCCACGGTCCATGACCGGCCCCGACGATTTCTCGACGCGTACCTCGCTAGTTGTGCCTCCCACAGGGGACCCAAGTGTCGAACCAGAAAACGACGCGGAGACTTTCCTCGCTGCGCAAGTTTCCCAAAAAATGGCCGCCACCTTTTTGGCCGAAACCAATCAAACCCTGACCGGAATACAAACCGAAGTCGATGAAGGTACGAAACCGTCTGCGCTTTCCCTGGGTGAAATTCAGGTTTCAGTAAAGATTGCTGAACGTGAAGCCAAGCCAGTGTTTGGATATAATGTTGCTGGGTTTCTTCCGGGGGCTGATCCCAACCATGCTGATGAATGGGTCGTGGTTGGCGCGCACTACGATCACTTGGGAGAAATCGAAAATGGTGCAGCGGACGGGGTTTTCAATGGCGCTGACGACAATGCGTCTGGAACCTCTGGTGTATTGGCACTCGCTCGGGCGTTTGCTAAACAAAAGGAGAGAAACCCGCGCAGCATGGTGTTCCTCACGTTCAGTGGAGAAGAGCGCGGTCTGCTTGGCTCTCGCTCGCTGCTGATACCAAGAGGGGATTCTGGGGAAGAAGCAAAGCATGTCTGGCTAGATCCAGACAAGGTGAGCTTCATGCTCAATCTAGACATGATCGGACGAAATCCCTCAGAGCCCGTGCGGTTTTACGGAGACGGTTTTACAACCGAGATAAAGGATTCGGTTGAGAGTTCGAACCGACGAACAAAGTTGAACATTCGCTTCATGGGGACCCAATACCTGGGTGCCAGCGATCATCACCCTTTCTTTGCTCGAGGTATACCGGTCGCGTTCTTCTTCACTGGAGTACACCGGGACTATCACGGCTTGGGCGATCACGCTGATTTGATTGCGTACGAACGAATGGCAAAAATAGTGTCGCTTGGCGGAGAGCTTATGGCCGATGTGGCTTCGCGGACTATAAACCCCGCAAGGATTTCCCCAACGTCGCGAATGCCGTCGCTGGAGAAGTTGCAGTTTGAGATTGGTGCCTGCCACGGCGGGCACGATCATTCGACCTTGCAGTAACTACAGGCTACTCACAACCGGGTGCGCCGGTCGGTTGGCCCAACGTTTGGCAGGGAACACACTTTTCCTCCATCGGACACTCTGCCTGAGCAAAAAGACCTGAGAGAGGAACCTCGAGTACGTCAACATCTAGGCAGGTACCTCGACCAGAGAATGTAGCGGTGCACTCTTGGTAAACCGTAGGTTGCGCCAATAATCGGTTTGGAACACAGACCGCTTCGCTATCGCAATCGCGCTGACGTAGGTTGTCAGTGCTTTGCTCCGGGTTCATGGCCAAGATGATGGATGGCGAGACGCATTGCCCACGCCCTTCAAGGCATGTATCGAAACCGGGAGTCGTGTCAACTGGGGCGTCGCATTTCGATACCGAACAAGCTCCAGTGTCTTCACCAGTAAGCGGATCAAAACACGGCGCGCAAAGTTCCTCTGCTCCGCAGATAGGGTCTTTGGGCAGATTCGCGATACGGTCAAACGACTCCTCAGGGATGACAAATGAAGGTAAGCAACGTCCTTCTAGTCCCGAAGGGCCGCCTATACTGCAGCTCGTTGGAGTGTACGCACCAGCATAGCGCAGCGCATCTTCTGGCACGCATACGCCGTCGGCAACTTGCGAACACGCAGGAAGGCGATCGGTTGCGCCGGGCGAGGTGCTTTCTACGATATTTTTCTCAACACAACGTCCGCCCACTTCGCATTCTTCGAAAACAGTTGGATCGATGATAGCTTTCGGAGATTCGCATGTACTTTCGCCCCCTGGACCTTGGCAAAGAGCTGGCCCAATTTCGCACGCGCCAGTGTTTTGTCCGGTCACAGGGTTTACGCAGGGTAGGCAAACTTCTGACGGAAGTCCGCATGCACTAGCGCCTTGTTCTAGAGCTGGTCCTTGAAGAGGGTCTTCAAGGGCTGCGACTACTGGAGGAAGGTTCCTGTCGAGACAAATCGCGTCGTTTCCAAAAAACTCACAAGGGGAGCAGGCCTCGCCCTCGCCCTGACGAGTATCGCCGCCGATGGAGTCACCTGCGTTTCCTTTTGCACCTACCTGATCGCACCCAGCGATACCTGAAAGCGCGAGCCCTATCGCCGCTATGCTAGAAATTTGCCACCCGGTTCTTTTTTCCCCCATGGTCCAAGCTCTTTCAAAGAACGGACCAAGTTATATCGGAGAGACAATTCCAGGGTTTATGCTTTGGTGGCGGGTACGTACGTCATTTGATTGGGGTGCACAATACTTTCTCTGGAAAGCTCACATCCCATACCGGGGAACGTACACAGGCGCGCGATGCCTACTTGATATTTATTCGACTACTGCCGGGGTGCCAGGGCGCTCGCACATGTAGGAGTGGTCCCGAACGCAATCTCGGTCTGACCAAAGTAGGTCGTCTTCATCGCCTTCAATCACCCCGCAATCCTGACCACCGCCACTATCGTCGGGTTCGCCGTTGTCCCAACGGGCAAAAACGAAGGGAACGAGCTCATCGCCCCATACGAACGAGTCCTCGACGAGAATATCGTTAGCGCCAATCCAAATATCATCGTCGCCCTCGCCATCTAGGAGTGCAGCTAGCTCGTTGACCAGTACGTTCTCTTCATCGCTTTCGATGGAAACGAGGTCGCCACCCGCGAGTTGGCATTGAACTCGCGCTTCCGACCACTCTAGGTTGGCCACGTGGAGCGTGTAGCAGGTTCCATCGGGGCCCTCGGCTTGGGCGTCGCCTTCGAGACAGGGGGTCGCAACGATCGGGTCTAAAGGAGGATCCGCTGGTGGAGCCTGTAATGGATCAATTGGTGCCGGAGTCGACGTGTTTTGCGCAGCTGGTTGCGCAGGGCTCCCTATATCAGTCGTGCAATTCAGTGCTAAAGCGGATACGCCTATAACTAAGCCGATTTTGATTCCATCCATCACATAGGAACTTAAGTGCATGAAATGAACCAAAGAAGTGTCTAGGGATAAGTATATGGATTACAGACCCTTACATGTGTGGTCTGCGTTTGTGAGTACTCATATTTGACGCCCAACCACCCAGTTGGCGGAGTCTAAGCCCCCATTGCCAAGCCCGGGCTGTTCTTTGACTACGTCCCTCCACATGTCCTCCTTTCGACGGAGGTTGGACTGTTGATATCTTTGTATGTGGCAGGTCCTTGGTTCTTTCTATGGGCTTGTGCGGACAACCATGGCGGAAAACGGGAAAAATAGGCAAAAGCGCAGCGTCACAATCGCTGTGATTCTCGCATCGCTTGCCTTTCACGGATCGTTAATATTTTTCGTTCAGATCCACACGCCTGTTCCCAGTGAGCGCGCGGAGAACGAGTCCTTGGAACTCACATTCTCCTGCGACACGGACGCAGCTCTAGCCGCCTCAGCCGCTGCCGCTCTCTGTTTGGTGCCAGGGAAACGTACGGAAGACTGCCTCGAAAAGACCGATAGCTTACTGAAGGATTTACTCGCAGAGTGCAACGCCGTTGAGATTGCTTTCGTAGACAATATCGAGCCTAAGCCCTTGGTCCCTCTTGTTGACCCTGTAGAGGATATCGTTGCCGCTGAGCTTTTGGAGAAGGACGCTCTCGAAAAGCTTGAAAAAGTAAAACGGGAAGTTGAACGTCCCAAAGCAAATTCGCAAGTTGTCGAGGTAACCGAGCCAGAAATTAAGCTTCGACCAGACAGGGCGCGTTTCTTGTCCGAGTTTGACTCAAAGGTTGAGAAAGAGACAGTTGCCCGAGGAACGACCGATAAAATGGTGCGCCGACCTAGTCCGCGCGCAAAGACAGAGCCGACAGTCTCGAGCAACGATACCAAGGAAAGTCCTGGAGGAAAGCAGCAAGGACGTCTAGCAATGCGGGGACTCGGAAAAGCCACCGTCCCCGATCGCCTAGGGATGTCTGAAGGTCTAAAGACACGAAACCAATTGGGTGACCTTCCTGCATTTGGAAGCAAGCAGCAATCCCAACAAGGCGACGAAGGAGCAGCTGAGGGAAACGAGAAATCAACTGAAGAAGGAACCGGCAATGGAGAGAAGCGAGCGTTGCCAAATCTTCAGCCGTCTGAGGAAGTCTTAGAACGGGTTGCCGGCGGCGGATCTGTCGATAAGTTAGATGGGGTTGAGGAAGGTGATACGACTTCTCTTAATTCGAAACAGTGGAAACACGCTGTGTTCTTCAACCGTTTGAAAAGGCAGGTAGCTCAGAATTGGCACCCAGGTCAGGTCTACGCCCGGCGGGATCCCAAGGGAAACGTGTACGGGACTAAAGACCGAACGACTGTCGTAAAAGTTTTCCTAACCCCAGAAGGGCGACTCGCCAAGGTTTATGTTGCTGAGGAGTCCGGTGTCGACTTTCTTGATGATGAGGCGGTCAGGGCGTTTCAAGAGGCTAGTCCTTTCCCTAACCCCCCGAGTGCTCTCGTTGAAGAAGAATCGAAGTTGATCTCGTTCGTTTTCGGATTTCATTTCCAAGTCGGCGAACGAAGCAATTGGCGAATTTTTCGCCGACGTTAGGGAAAACTAGGCTGTTTCCAGCTCGGAGACAAAGGCCGTATAAGCCTCGGCGTCCATGAGCTCAGCGAATTGGGACTCATCGCTTGCCTCTATTTCAATCAGCCAGCCTTCGTCATAGGTGTCTTCGTTGATGTTCTCTGGGGAGTCATTGAGAATAGTATTTGCTTTTGTAATGGTCCCACTTACTGGGGCGTAAAGATCAGATGCAGTTTTCACGCTATCTATCGAACCAAAAATTTCTCCTTTGTCGATCGTATCGCCCTCATTGGGAAGTTCGACTTGGGTTACATCGCTCAACTGTTCGACAGCGAATCGGGTCACTCCAACGACGACGCTTTTTCCTTCTATGCGCGCCCATTCGTGGTCTTTCGTGTAGCGGAGGTTCTGTGGATACTTGCTCATGGTTTTCCTCTTCTGCGTTAGCTCTAACTTCGTTTGTAAAACGCTCCTTTGACGACGACAGCTGGTACGTCTTTTCCGCGACAGTCGACGGTCAAAGTACTTCCTGGGGCAGAGTGGCTTGCCGGTACGTAACCCATTCCGATTCCACCACCCACCGTGATTCCCGTGGTACCGCTGGTGACTTTACCGATGACTGGGTCTGGCAATGCTCTGTCGACGATTGTGTAACCTGGACGTGGAACCCCTCGCCCTTCAATTCGGAAACCTACTAGTTTGCGGGCGAGGCCGGCTTTCTTTTGTTCAAGGAGCGCCTCTTTGCCAATGAAATCTTTCGCGGCTGGTTTGACGACCCAGCCAAGGCCAGCTTCATATGGTGACGTTGTTGTGTCGATATCGTTTCCATAAAGACAAAGTTTGGCTTCCAGACGAAGAGTATCTCTTGCGCCAAGTCCGATAGGAACGGCTCCTGCTTCCAATAAAGCATCCCAAAGAGATACGGCGGATTCGCTCTTACATGAGATCTCAAAACCGTCTTCGCCCGTGTAGCCGGTGCGAGCAACAAAGCAATCGATACCGGCGATTTTTTCGTTTCCAGTATGAAAGGGTTTGATGTCCATGAGGTTGGAAGAACCAATCTTTGCGACGGCTTGTCGAGCATCTGGCCCTTGTACCGCTACCAATGCAGTTTCCTCGCTCTCGTCTACTACTTGAGCATCTTTGCCGATTACTTCTTCAATCCAAGCCCGGTCGGTTGAAATATTGGCAGCATTTACGACGATAAGAAGCTCGTTTGCGCCAAGTCGGTAAACGATGCAGTCGTCAACGATTCCACCAGCCGGATTGCAAAGGACCGTGTATTGAGCTTGGTGGTCGGTGAGCTTTGATGCGTCATTGGTGATCAAGCGTTGTACGGCTGCCAGGGCCCCGGCACCACGCACCCATATTTGCCCCATGTGAGAGACATCAAAGATCCCGAGACTCGAACGGACGGCTTTGTGTTCCTTCATGATCCCGGAGTATTGAAGGGGCATATGCCAGCCGCCAAAGGGCACCATTTTGGCCCCCAGAGAGGAGTGGCGCTCATTTAGCGGAGTCTTTTGAAGAGGAGCCGTCATGGCGCTCGGATGGTATCTTCGCAAAAGGCTTGGCACAATAGACGGGTGAAGTCCGAGAAAACAATCGAGAGCCTGAAAGTCCGAGAGGACCGCTCATTCGGCGAAAAAGAGGGTTTTTTGGTATTACGTCGGGTTGGGCTTGCCAATATTAGGGACGATAAGACCTGCTCGAACGACTATGTTTGCGACTTCATAGAGCGGCCTAAGGGGCTCGACGCAGTCGTGGTGGTGGTGTTCGACAAAGGAGAACCGAAAACAAAAATCTTGTTGCGGGATGGGCTAAGGCCGTCGTTGTCTCTCGCTCGCGAAGATGAAACTCGACTTTTTTTTACCGAGGTCGTTGCGGGGATCATAGAAGCCGGCGAGGAAACTGAAGGGGACAGAAGACGCCGAGCCGCCGCGGAGGTAAAAGAAGAAGCAGGTTTCACGATTGAACCAAGTGAGCTCATCAGCCTTGGTGGCAAGTCGTATCCGTCCCCAGGAGCATTTCCGGAGGCCTTTCATTTTTATGCAGCCTCTGTGGATCCGGACGAGCAAACTCCTTTGGAAGGAGACGGCTCGCCGATGGAAGAAGGTGCGTCGACACGGTGGGCTGATTTAGACGAAGCCATCCAAGCATGCGCTGTTGGCGAAATACCGGATCTAAAGACGGAAGTGATCTTGCGTAGGCTTCGCGACTACTTGTTGCTTTGACCAGAAGGTTTGGGCGGGCTCTTAGTGCGAAGCGTAT
>CAYPIX010000055.1:5000-25195 GCA_964410875.1 uncultured Kofleriaceae bacterium | reverse complement strand
CATCGAGGCGTCGATAATCACGTCGCTAGGAACATGAAGATTACTGATCCCTTTGTCGGAATTAACCATCGCTACCCCAGGTCCCTTGGCGAAAACCCCGGCAATGTCTTTTTCAATTTCCGCGCGTTTCTCAACAGACAAACTCTGGATTTTTTCTTCAACGTCTCCAAAACCGTTGTTTTCCTCTACACCAATCTCCGCAAAGGCGTCGGCATGCTTGGCAAACAAGTCGGAGAAATAGACCCTAACAGCGTGCCCAAAGATGATCGGGTCGGAAACCTTCATCATGGTTGCTTTCATATGGAGAGAGAAAAGCACCTCGTTTTTCCGAGCGTCCTCTACTTGTTCTGTAAGGAAAGCTACTAACGCCTTTTTGCTCATGACACTTGCGTCAATTACTTCTCCCGCGAGAAGAGGAAGGCTCTCACGGAGCACGGTCTTTTTTCCGCTCGAGTCTACATGTTCGATAGCGACCGAGGTCTTTTTGCCGACAGTGATGGATTTCTCGTTAGCCTGAAAGTCGCCTTTGCCCATTGTTGCCACGTGACTTTTTGAGTCTTTGGACCAAGCTCCCATCGAATGTGGGTTTTTTCGCGCATACTCTTTAACGGCCTTCGGCGCACGGCGATCCGAGTTGCCCTCGCGTAAAACGGGGTTTACGGCACTGCCCTTTACCTTGTTATATCTGACTTTGGCGTCTTGTTCTGCATCATTCTTGGGCTCCTCTGGGTAATCCGGCAACGCGTAACCATGCCCTTGCAGCTCAGCGATCGCTTCTTTTAACTGCGGAACCGATGCACTGATATTGGGAAGTTTAATGATGTTGGCCTCAGGTTTAGTGGCCAGTTCGCCGAGTTCAGCCAGAGAGTCTGAAATTTTCTGCTCGTCTTTGAGTACGTCTGGAAAAACAGCAAGAATTCTTGCGGCCAAGGATATGTCGCGAGTTTCAACATCAACGTCAGCGGAAGCCGTGAACGCCTTCACAATTGGTAGAAAGGATTTGGTGGCCAGAGCTGGCGCTTCATCGGTAATGGTGTAGATGATCGTGGGTTTCTTTGTCATTTTCTTCTCTCTCGCCAGAATAAAACCATTGGGTTGGTAACAGTTTTGCTGATTTTTCGCCAGCCAACAGACCTATTCCTGATGGCAAATTCCCGTGAAGGCAAGCCAGCCTTCTGCTATGAACGCCATGTGGAGAGTGACAAAAAAGGCCTTGGGTATCCCCCGCCAAGCATTAACTTTGACGATCTCACGGGACCTTTGCGTCACAAAACAATCGGCGAACTTCGAGCCGCCTCCTTCGTATTTCGAACCATACAGAGCCCCTGGTTAATGAAAATGGGGCGCGGCCTCGCGCGCTTGGGCCTTTCTCTTCGAATTCCCGGCACAGCATACGCAATCCAGCAAACCGTTTTTCGCCAATTTTGTGGAGGCACCACAGTCGAAGAGGCTGTAGAAAGAGCGGGTCGCTTGTACCAACGCGGCATCGCGTGCATCCTCGACTACGCCGTAGAAGGTGAAGACGACGAGGCCGATTTTGATCGAGTCACCGACGAGATTCTACGCGTGGTCGACGTAACTGCAGAAAGACCCGAGATTGCTTTCGCAGCCGTCAAAATGACCGGAATGGCCCGTTTCGCGCTCTTGGCGAAGATTGCAAGAGGCGAAGAGCTAACGGAAAACGAACAAGACGAGTTTGAGCGCGCCGAGAAACGAATTGAGCGAGTTTGTGAGAGAGCTGCAAAGAGCGGCACAGCGATCTTCGTGGACGCAGAGCATTCTTGGATCCAAGCGCCCATAGATGAAACCGTTGAGAAGTTAATGCAGCGATACAATGCCAATGGTGCCGTGCTGCACACAACGGTACAGCTGTACCTAAGTAACGGACTTGACTTCCTGTCCCGTTCCATTGATCGGGCGCGAGCTGGCGGTTATCGCCTAGGCGTAAAGCTGGTCCGAGGCGCCTACATGGAAAAAGAAAACGAACGCGCAGAGAAAATGGAATATCCCAGCCCTGTTCAACCCTCGAAAACTGCCACTGACGAGGCGTACGACAAAGGACTTACTCTCTGTCTCGAAAACCTAGATGTCGTTTCGGTTTGCGCCGCGACACACAACATAACTAGCACTCGTCATTTGATTTCGGAAATGGCGCGCCTTGGAATTCCAAAGGATGACTCGCGGGTCACAGCGTCCCAACTTCTTGGGATGTTCGACAGAATCACCGTACCCATGGCGGAACACGGCTACAACGTTCTCAAGTATCTCCCCTATGGTGGTATCCGCGACGCCTTTCCCTACTTGCTAAGGCGCGCAGACGAAAACAAATCGGTGGCCGACCAGCTCGGCCGGGAACTTGATGCGGTCCGCGCCGAGCTTCGCCGGCGTTAGCAAAGAGCTATGCTGGATCGACTATGAGAAGGCTGCCAGTCATTCCAGCGTGTACCGAACACTGGTAGAAAAGCTGGTCTGGAGCAGTCGCTGGCACTGTGAAGGTGAGCGTTCCTTGGGTTGCACCTTGTCCGACGACTCCGTCATCGAACGTATTTTCTGTGTTTGCATTTCCGCCGACGGTCTTGATGTAAAACGGGTGGTTGGCCCCCGCAGAAACGTTAAATGTGTAGGTTTCGCCTCGTACGAGTTGAATGGTCGGATCAGCGATTCCTTCGATGCCGTAAGCTCCTGGACAAACGTTAGAGCCCCCAGCGGTGCACGTTACCCCCAGCGTGGTTTGGCCAGTAATGTCGGGAACATTCGGATCCCCCCCTTCATCATCGTCGCCACCGTAGCCGCAACCAAAGAAAAGAGTCGTCATCAACAGGAAACCAGCGTGTTTCATAGGGCGAACATACACTCTTACCAACCTAATTTTGCCAAACAGAGGGCGCAAATTTTCTGATAGTGTATGCGTATGGCAAAGACCGTTTCTTGGTACTATTTCCGCAAGGGTTGAACGAGCTGTACTAAATCGTCCAAGTTTTTGGATGACAGTTCCATAGAGCCTAAAGAGACCATACCCGCGAGCCGAAAACTCAGCCGCAAAGAGGCGCGCTCCCTTGCGACAGAGGCGAGCAAGCTCATTGTTTGCAAAGGGAAAAAGGTGACCGAGTTTAAACCAGGAGCAAAACCGACCAAAGATATGCTCGACGCCATGCTCGGCCCAACGGGTAACCTGCGAGCTCCAACGATGAAAATAGGAAAAACCGTCGTAGTTGGTTTCAACCAAGACGTCTTCGAAGAAGTCCTGGGTTAAGGGACGGCCCGCTTCCAGCTACCTATGCGGATGGAGCCACGATTTTTCCGAGTCCCTAGCCATCAACAGGGGGCTCGGATTCAGAGGATGCGTCCGGACGGCCTTCTCGCTTTTTGAGAGTTCGCCACCCAATAAGTGCGATCACTCCAACGATCACTACTTTCACCGCGACGCCGATTCCAAAGATGAGAGATAGAGTCGGCTCTATTCCCAGCATCCCGAGTACCCAGGTGATAGCAGCGGTGATAGCAGCGGTGAGCATGGTGCAATACGAGCATACACCAAGTGGATAACTAGTGGACCGTTTGTCCGTCGGGGAGTTTCATCATAAGCCCATGCTCAAGAGCACTGGTCGACTGCGGCCATTTGGGGTGGCGATCTGCGAACACGTCCCACGCAAAGATGGCCACGTCAAAACCAGCACCTCGACAGAACGAACAACTCTCGCAATTTCCCGCGTAGTCCGTCCGAAGGTGCCTAGCCTGAAAAAAACGACCGCAGTACATGCACCACAGCCACTCATCTTCAGGCACGTGGCTGGCCCATAATCGGTTTTTTAACGACACATCAAAACACCAAAGCTCTTGTCCCATCATTGCGAAGGAGGAGAGCAACTAGTGTGCCGTCGCTAAGCTCTCGGATCTAAGTCTTTGGCGTCCGCACCGGCTGGATTTCGACCCGTACTGGACAAAAAAAAGCGCACCTCAAAGACAGAGGTGCGCCGCTAAAAAGAAAATGCCGCTATGCGACTCGAACGCTTTCCGCGCGGGGACCTTTGGGGCCTTGACCGACTTCAAAGGAAACACGCTGCCCCTCTTGCAAATCATCAAACCGACAACCTTCACAAGCGGACATGTGGAAAAACATGTCGTCGCCAGCTCCTGTGTCGATGAATCCAAAACCTTTATCAGTTAAACGCTTAATAGTACCTTCAGCCATATAGGCGTGTTTGACCCCATCTCGGAGAAAAGAGACAGCAAAAAATGCACGCAATTCAAAAAAAGCCGAAACAACCAGAGTTCACAGGGCCGTTTCCCTTTGAGATCTCCATGCCTGATAGCGTTTATCCACTCTCCACTGGCCACCAACGGGAAGAGATTCGACGTACCATGCGGCCCATGCGCATAGGGCACAACCTTCTTATCGTCCTCACCCTGGCCTTCCTTTCGAGCCCGGGTATCTCAAGTGCGGAAACTCGCTCCGACATTCAAGGCTGGTCAGCGGTTTTACAGACGCGTCGTATTACGGACAGCGAGCGTCCCGTTTCACTTTGGCTCGACACCCATGCCAGGCGCTCCGAGAGCAACACTCTTTTCATCGTGCGCCCCGGAATTGGTTGGGCCCCATTATCTTGGCTCTCTGTGTGGGCCGGTTACGGTTGGATCCCAACCGACGCAGATAACGGTGGCGTAAACCACGAGCACCGTTTCTGGCAGCAACTTGTTCTCAAGCACAAAACCGACAACGGATTCGCTTTCCAGGCCCGCACCCGTTTAGAGGAGCGACTTAGCGAGGGCGGCGACGACGTGGGGCTTCGTGTTCGCGAATTTCTTCGCGCGAGCTGGCAACCCGACGTAAGCATTCCCATCGGTGTGGCTGTTTGGGACGAATTGTTTGTTTCCTTCAACGATACAGATTGGGGCCAGCGAAGCGGCTTTGATCAGAACCGACTCTTTATTGGGCCGATGCTGCCTGTGCACCCGAATTTTCGCATCGAGATGGGGTACCTGTTTCTCTACGCCAACCGCGAACCGGACAACCGTATCGGCCACGTCTTTGCCACAAACTTATTTGTGACAATGTAACGCCTGGGACTCCTGCCGGAGAATCAGTCCCCTGGCCTCTCTAGTAGCCCCCGTCCCGCGGGGCTCTAACCTCCTAATATCAGGTACCTGCCCTTTGGGGAGGCGCAATTGATAAACGGCATCTTATTTGCTCCTACAGGGAGCGTGGCGCGCCTGGCACTACTTTTCATCCTGATACCTCTCAACGCCTGTATCTTGGAGCCCTCCGCAGACGAGGTGTCTGTATTCGATGGGAGCTTTTTGGCAGACCGGCCAGGGAGCGACTCATACCCTATTGTTTTTTCCCATGGCTTTCTCTCGAGTGCCGAGAAAGGGTTTAGCGACGAGATTGCCCAAGCCCTCGCTAGTGATGGCTTCACAGTCTACAAAACCGGCGTACCCAAGATAGACAGCGTAGCCAATCGCGCGGCCGCTCTTGGACGTCAAATTGAATTTATCCTCGCCGAGACCGGCGCTCTTAAAGTCCACATTATCGCTCATTCTATGGGAGGCCTGGACGCGAGGTATCTGGCGGCCCGGGTCTCAGATCCATTTGGCACCAACTCTCTTTTCTCCTCGCGGATCGCATCTATCAGCACCATGTCGACCCCACATCGCGGATCGAACCTTGCCGACATTGCGTTTGGACTCACTCGCACTTTTGACCCGGACCAGAAAGCGGCCACGTTGTTATTAGACCTCTCGGAGAGCGACAACTTGCCTGCAGCCCTCCACGATCTGACAGAAAAACACGCGCCCACGTTCAACGAAAACACACCCGACCAAGACGGTGTCTACTACCAATCGTGGGCCGGTCTAAGCAATACGCTCGGCATCGTTCGAGTCAACGACAGAGCGGTCTGCGAAATGGGGCTTAGAGCAAAGCTTTGGGTCCCACTCAAACGAGACCGGCTACGTAATCTCTTCGTGAAGACGGCGCCTTTCCTTCGTGGCCCCCTAGCACTCATTCCACACGACGGTGTTGTCACCGTACGAAGCGCAAAATGGGGGGAATTCCGCGGCTGTATACCTGCCGATCACTTGGACGAATCCAAGGCACTTGTAGACGAACACACTGGTTTCGACAGCATCAGCTTCTACAAAGAGGTAGCCGCGGAACTAGCAACGATTCAATGATCGTCTAGTCGGCAAATTCGCTGTCGACGAAGAAAAAGTAGTCGTCGCCGGACTCTTGAATCTCAGCTGCAAACCACGGATAGGCCGCGTTGATGTCGAACCAGGTCACTCCAGGAAGCAACTTATCGGAAATTTCATCGTCTAACCAACAGCTCACAATCTCGTTGGTCTGTGGCTCAATCATACAAAATTTGCGAATGATAGTGCTGTTTGGGTAATCGATCTCAATGACGTTTGCGACATGCGACGTGCCACTCGGCGTACCAAAGAAAAGCTGCATACAGTGGACGTCAAAACCAGCACAAGCAGTTTGGAAGTCTTCAGCAAAGTTAGCGGATTCATACTGCCCTGGAATCAACTCGTTTTCAAAAACGGTAATTTCCGCCAACAAGTCTTCCATTTGGGCTTCCGTGGGTAAGTCGCCGGCCCAAGCTGAAGAGGCAAGAAGAGTAGAAAAGAATACGGATAGTACAAGCTGTTTTCCCATGCGCGGACCCTAGCACGTGGTCCCGACTCAGCGTGGAATAAGCGCGTGCAAGGTTGGTAGCCATGCCTTCTTTACAGAAATTGAACAGGGCAATATTCTCTAAATGTGAAGACGCTCGCTTGCGACATGTGTGAAACCAGTTTTTCTGCAGAGACCTTTGACGACTGGTTCAGCCAAATGAAAGATCATTACATGTCGGATCACGCAGACATCATGGCCGCCAATGCAAACAAGACCAAAGAGGAAGGCATGCAATGGATGGCCGATATGAAAAAGAAATTCGAGACTTCCTAATCGCCTAGGTGCTTCAAAATTGCCGCAGGATTTTCTGCGACCACAAGCGACTCTAAAACTGACGTCGATATCATTTTCTCGGCGACGGCTTTCTCTAGCATCGCAATCAGTGGATCGAAGTAGCCCTTCGTATTTACCAAACCATGTGGCATGCGAAGCCGGCCGAGTGAAACGAGAGTCATAACCTCGAATAACTCATCGAAGGTCCCCACACCTCCAGGGAGCGTGACGATGACATCAGACAAGGAAAACATCCTTTCTTTCCGTTCCGACATGGTTTCGACTTGAATAAGTTTGCTGAGAGAAGCATGAGATATTTCATTGCTGGCGCCGAGCCAGCTAGGAATGATTCCGACTACCTCTGCTCCACCCGCAAGGGCCGCGTCAGCGACCGCTCCCATCAACCCTACCGATGCGCCCCCGTAGACAAGTCCATGGCCCCCGGCCCCAATCAGATTTCCAAGTTCCCGCGCCGCTTCAAAGTACGGCTCCGCGACCTCGTTTCTTGAGCTACAAAAGACACAGACTTGCATCTCTCCACTCTAAGTACTTTTTCGACCGAAACAACCAAAAACTCGCAGGAATTTGGCTTCCCTAAAGGCCTGTGTACAATTTGTACTATGGCTCCTAGACTGGTTTCGCTCTTGGTTATTCTAACAAGTCTGTCTGCTTGTGATCGTGAAGATGAAATCACGATTTCTCCCAGCTGCGCTGAAGCCGCCGAGCGAGAAGACCTCGCCTTCTTGCAGGAGGAAGTTTTTACCAAGGCTTGCGCTTTTTCGGGCTGCCATTCTGGCGGTCCAGGAGAACCCCCCCCCACCTTGGCAGCGGGGACTACACTGATAAATACCGTGGGCGTCCAGTCAACCCTCATAGATGAGGTGCCGCTCATTACACCAGGCGATCCAACCATGTCCTATCTCATGCTGATCATGGATAACAGCCGCCCAGATCTCATCATTCCCTCTGTTGGTCTAATGCCATTTAGCAGAACCACCCTTTGCCAAGAAAAACTCGACTCGGTTTCGCGTTGGATCAGCGATATGAATTTCGCCTGCAGCGACGGTGTAGATAACGATCAAGATGGTCTAATTGACTTTGACGGCGGCGACCCAGATTGTGATTCCGCCATCGACGACGACGAATCCAGCGCCATCTGAGCTCGCTATCGAAACCGTTCGATTTTCGGAAAACCTTAACGATTTTGTATTCTTACAGAAACTAACAGACCCCAGTTAGGGGACTGGGTCCCCCATGCACGTTCGCCCATTGTCGAAACTTGCGTGCGAAAAACAATTTCATAACGGACATTTAGAAGGCGGGTATTCCCTTTGCAAACATTGGAAGCATGGGAAGAACAACAACAGTCATCATTGGGATTGCGCTTTCGGTAGCGCTCGTGTCGTGTGTACCTGAGGGGGGTGGAGCCGAGGGGAATTGGCAGACGGGTTGGCTCGGAGGAGAGGAAGGCGGCACATGGATTTCCTTCCAGGAAAGAGCCGACGGCACATATAGCTATGGCGATGACATCTTACTTTCTCCCGAGCAAGTCAACGGTGGGGGCGATATCGCTTTCGCCGCAGCGGGCTTTAGAGGGGCTCGCTCATGGAACCAGGGCGTAATCCCATACGAAATTCGAGGAGACGCACGCAACCAGTCATGGATTCTCGCCGGCATTGAGCATTGGAACAACGTCTCCGAGCAAACAGGAATTCGCTTGGTACCAAGATCAGGGCAACGCGATTTTGTACAGTTTGTCGGTGGAACGGACTGTAGCTCGTTTCTCGGCCGAATCGGGGGCGGACAGCCGATCAACACCGCCTGCCAGGTTCCATCTAGTATTATTCACGAGATTGGCCACGCAGTCGGCTTAACTCATGAACATCAACGACCTGACCGAGCCCAACATTTGCGCTTCCACGCAGCGAATGCGCAAGCTGGTGTTGCTCGAAATTTCGCGCCGGAGCAACGCGCGATACCGCTAACACCCTTCGATTTCGATTCTGTGATGCTCTACTCTAGTTTCGCTGGTGCGAACGGACGCGGCCCAGTATTTACCACATTGGATGGGCAAATCTACCAACGGGGTGATGGTCTTTCGCAATTCGATATCCTAGGTGTCGCAAAGATCTACGGAGGATCCGCTGCGCAGTCTACTCCGGTAGAGCCACCTACGCCGCCATCGCCAAATGGAGAGTGCACCCCAACGCGATGCGACGGAATCGAAGACTCATCACGAGCTCCGGGAAACGTCGCGGCAGAGTCCATCGTCAAGGAGTACATGATTTGCGGCAACGGCTACCTGGCCCCGCTCGCCTATCGATGTGACGGTGACAATGACTGCGGAAACAATTACGACGAGCTCTTCTGCGGTAACTCGCTAATCTCGCCGCTCACCATTGAGATTATTGACTGTCAGAACGGGCGCTACATTGAAGAGAGTTACCGTTGCGACGGGTACAACGACTGTATCAACTCAGTCGACGAACAGTCCTGTTAGCGAAAGTCCGGCCGGACCTCTAAGTTCTTCCGAGCGATGTGCATTGCGGCTATAGTCTCGCAATGCATATCGCTTATTGGTGCGTTCTGATCGCCGCCATCATGCCTATCGTATGGCAGGGATTGGCCAAATTCCTGATTCGACGAAGCTACAAGAACAGCCAACCGCGTGCATCTCTCGCGATGGCAGAGGGAGAGGCCCAACGAGCTACGTGGGCGCACGATAACTCCTGGGAAGCGTTTGCTCCCTTTGCTGCTGCTGTCATCATTGCATTCCAGGTCGGCTGCCTGCCTGCATCCGTGAATCGTTTCGCTCTCGTCTTTATCGCTGCCCGCGTTCTGTACGGACTTTGCTATATCTTCGACAAGTCGACTCTACGAAGCGGGGTGTGGGCCGTCGGATTTGGTTCCGTGGTCGGCCTCTTCTTGCTAGCCGGCGGAGTTATTTAACGCCTACGCCTCGCGATTGCGGAGGCGCGGACACCCGAGTGCCAACAGAAGAGCGACCATGCCAAACAAGGTCCCACCGGTTCCAGAGTTCGAACAGCCACCAACGACTGCAGGTGAATCCTGGTTTTGCCCATCACCTGTTCGGGTAGGCGTTTCGCCAACTCCGCCATCACCGCCATCGACGGTGGGAATTCCACCTTTGCCCTGCTCTGCCACAAATGCGACAGCGAGCTCAGCAAACTTCATCGCGTGGGCTGCCCCACCTGCGCTGCGGGCGATCGTGTCTGCCGTGGTGTGAATGTTTGGGTTCATTTGGTTGAAACGTGCTTCGGCCGGCATAACCGCTGGGAAGCCAGCTTGGCTCCAAGAGGCATGATCGGAACATGCATAGCCACATCGATCTTGTCCCACCGTGAGTCCCGCATAGGTTTGCGCGAGATTGGACACGAAGGTGGTTAGAGCCGGATCCGTGTTGTCGGTGATCATGTAGATGTCGTTGACGGAGCCCTGGAAGTTCGTCATATCGAGTTGCATCACGGCGCCAACGTCCCAATTCTCGGCCCGGGCACGGTTCGCAATATCCTGCGAACCGAGGAGTCCGCCTTCCTCGCCAGCGTATCCGTAAAAGATGATGGTTCTGTCGGGGCGGTATCCAGCTTGAAGCGCAACTCGTGCAGTCTCAGTTAGAACCGCAATACCAGAAGCGTTGTCATCAGCGCCTGGTGCAAACGCTTGGATTCCGTTTAAGTTGACGGAATCCAGGTGCCCGCCTAGGACAACGATTTCATCGGGTGTAGTAGCTCCCTCTATGCGCATCTCGACAGAAGGTTGAACAAAATTGTGCCGAACTAGGCTAACGGTCACATCGGGACGACCATTGGCCAGCGCATTCCACTCGTTCGCCAACTGTTCTGCGGCTCGCACGCCTTCTGCCGTTGTGTAGTGACGGTTTGAGTAGGATGACATCCAAGTTATGGTGTCTACCAAGTTCGCCTCTCGGAGCTCACCCTGCATTCTAGCGACCAAAGCAGCCTGGTCTAGTACCGGGGTGTCCCAAGCG
Organism: uncultured Kofleriaceae bacterium; assembly: GCA_964410875.1. Taxonomy (GTDB): domain Bacteria; phylum Myxococcota_A; class Polyangia; order Haliangiales; family Haliangiaceae; genus CAYPIX01. The sequence goes on along the minus strand of CAYPIX010000055.1, from coordinate 14,231 downwards.
AACGAATTCGCCTGTCCCGCAAACGAAGCGGGCTTCTTTGCGAAAGCGTTTAGCGACTCCTCGGCTTCTTCCATGGAAGAGTGAGCCATGAGACCACCGCAACGTTTTCTTTCTTCGTGCAGCGAGTGACCAATTTTAGCAAGAGACTCATCGGACGCGTCGATAACCGCGAAGCCTTGCTTCTCCTCAAGAATCACATCTTGTGGCAGAAGAGGGATGACTTCCCCTTCCACAGTCGCAAAGCGTGGATCGACTCCCCCGTCGATGGCGCTCTCTTGCACACCTTTGTCGACATGCTCTCCAAGCCCGTCGCTATTCACACAGCCTGGTACCAAAACCAACAGCCCTAAAATCCCTACCCCAGCGTTTCTCCCCATGCCCCTTTAAAGAGCAAGGCACGCGCCAACGCTGACAAGCGTCCTGGACTGCGCTAACACGGTGAATCCCCACGGCAACGTTAGTTCCCTTTGGCGACTCAACCCCCATCATTGCGACGTAGACACGCCCCTACGCCTGTGGGGCGGTGCTCGATTGTGCGCGCTTTAGCGCGATTTAATCGCTGCTGAGAGCGCCGTTGAGGCAAGGCTACCCCAGTGTTTTTTGTGAGCAACGGGGACCGCGACCCAAGCTTTCATGGGACGACCTTTGCCAGAAGGATCCCAGAGATGCGCGCCCGATAGCGCCAAGGCCCTCTCATGTTCCGGTCCACTCAATTTGCACACGAACTCGCCAAGGTGCTCCGCTGCAAACGCCTTTCCGTCGTGTTTTAGGCACGGCTTACCAAACATGGCGCTCAGTTCAGCCCCGAGCTGGAGAGCGTATTCTCCCAAAAAACTATTTTCCTTTGCTACGCGAGCCTTGAATCCCATGGGTGGGGAGATATCACGAATTACGCGTCGATAAAACCGGAGGGCTCCTTCTTTCCCTAGCCTCCAGGAGTAGAAGCAATCAATTCAAAAGAGGAGTTATCCAACTAGAGAGTTTGTCAGTCTAGGAAGGGCTACGCCGGTTTTCTCGCGCCAAATCACGCTGGAAAATTCGTCGCCGCGACTCGGGAGCAGGTTAATTGTCGCGATTGGGATCTTTCGCTCGGCCGCTTGCCTAACAAAACGGAAGCCTGAGTAGACCGCCAGCGAGGTGCCAACGACGAGCAATGCGTCTGCGTCATTCACCATGTTTCGGGCGGTTTCTACCACCGAGCGTGGAACGCACTCGCCGAAGAACACCACATTCGGTTTCAGAGCACCCTTGCACCCCTGGCAGGACGGATACTGAAAGCCTCCGATGTCGTCGATGTCTGCATCGCCATCGGGCGCTACCTGGAAAGCACCTTGCTGGAAATCCGGGTTGCCTTCGAGCATTTTGTCTTGAACCCACTGACGAGGAGCGGCGGACTGGCAGCCCATACAGACCACTTCTGACAGCCGGCCGTGGAGTTCTACGACCGATTGAGAGCCAGCTCGCTGATGAAGCCCGTCAACGTTTTGGGTAATTGTACCGATGATGGCGCCGTTTTTTTCTAGTGTTGCCAGTGCGATATGCCCCGGGTTTGGGGACGCCGAGGCGACCTTAGGCCAACCGATGAGGCTTCGGGACCAGTATCTCGCCCGCGCTTTCGGGCTGGTTTTGAATTCTTGGAACTGCATGGGCGAGCGAGCTCGGCGAGCCGTACCCTCACCTCGGTAATCAGGAATGCCAGACTCGGTGCTACAGCCTGCACCGGCAAGAACGACAACCCGTTTGCCTTGTAGGAGTTCTGCCATTTCACGTTGCTCACCCATCGTGTGTCAGATGGAACGTACCACCTCTGCCTCCGTCCGAAACCAAAACACCCCCCGCAAGTGCGGAGGGTGCGTCGTGTGAGTTTTTCAGAGACTACTGAAGCTTCCTGATGATGTTGGCCTTTTTCCTCTCGAGGTTCTTGAGCTGACGCTCACGAGCCTGCGGTATCTCAACCAGCTCAGCTTCAAGAGCAGACACCTCGGATGCTGTGGCATTCTTAGCGTCAATTACGCTTTGTAATTTGTCACCAAGCCGCTGGAGTTTTTCGACCTGTGGATCTGACTCCAAAACGACAGAGGTTAGACGTTCAGTAGTAGCCTGAAGTTGAATTGCAGTCACCAGCTCTTTCTCGCGACCGGCTAGTTCAACCAAAACGCGCCTCTTTGCGTCTAGCTTTGTCCTTGCGGCAACAGCTCGAGTTCCAGCATTGCGATTTACGGCTGTAGCTTCTCGTGCGATCTGCTGCTTTACAGCAACCGTTTGAGCCTTAAGCTCTTGAGCCTTCGCGTAGACGAGGCTATCGCCAATTTGACGCTCCACTTGCTTTTGAACGCGTGTTACGGCTTTAAGTGGACCGTTTTGCTTAACCGTAGGCTTTAGGGAAGCAATCTTGTGATTGAATCGGACGGTTGGAATATTGGTGTTACTTACGAACACAACGATATTCTTCAACTCAACACCTTGCCGAACGAGGGCTTCTGTTTGTCCGATAAGTCCTTCAATCTGAGATGCACTAAACCGATTTCTTGGAAAGTTAGGCTTTTGAAGTTGCTGTGGCTCAACTAAGACGCTCTTGCCGTCTTTGCTTATACCAATTGGCATTGGTCCACCGAGGGCGTGCATCTGCTCGTACTTCGCGAACATTTTTGCCGCATTTCCGCGACCAGGAGCTAACCAAACCGGCTGACCTTTAGCGGTGATGACATCTTTAAAGCCAAGCTTTTCGCCCGTTGGCTTTTTTACCTTGGCTAAGGTGTTTACCTTAACCTTGCGGATACCACCCATAACGGTGCGGGTTGGTTTCCCCATGTTGTTAAACCGGGTGGCGCTGAGTTTGCCGAGGCGAGCAACGGGTGCACCTACGTAGTAATGAGCTCCATTGCGAACAGAGCGGGCTACGTGCGTACCAGCTTCCCGAAGAGCAGTTTTAGCGTTCTTGGTTTTGAGGTTCTTGCCTCGTGGTCCGCCAGCCCAAACAGGGTTCGCCGAAACAAGGGTAAGAGTGAGTACAGCTGCCATTGAGGCGAGGGTTTTTCCTTGATGGGTCATAACGGGCCATTACTGAGCAACCGTCATGCCACGCAAGTTTCACTGTAATATCAACAGCATACAGCTTGCCGACATCTGCCTACCTGTAGCAGCAACCAGAGTCGCCACCGAAAACCCAACACTTTGAGGAAACACCCCTCTGCCCTGAGGCGCAGCGCGTCACCGCCTCTTCGAGGCGGCGCGTAGTGCGACGAAGCTCAGAGATTCTATTGTACGAAAAACTCGGTCCGAAAGACGTGACAGGTCACAGATGAATAGCAACGTCACATCGCGCAACGAAAAGAAGAACAGGAATGGACCCGCAACCTGACAATGCAGCTCTTCGTAGGCGTTTCCCGTAGAGTCATGGTAGCCGGCGTGACAAGAAACGCCCTTGCGTTTCGTCCGTACGTTAGTTTTTTTCTAGTGCCGCGCCGACCAGAAATAAGCACCAGGCTCTAAGAGTCTCCGCCGGATCCGCTCTCAGAATTTTCACTAAACACGGAGATGCTTAGGGGTAAGTGGAATTGAAAAGACGTAGGAGCGCACGAATCTAGGGTGATACAATGAAAGGGCATTGGGGGGACGCGAACAAAACGGTTTTACACTCATCGAGCTTATGATTGTCGTGGCCATTATCGGTGTGTTGGCGTCCGTGGCCATTCCTGCCTTTGACAAATACATCAGAAAATCCAAAACATCGGAGGCCAAGACGTTTGTGAAGAAAATCTACGACGGCGCCCGCGCTTACTACATGGAGCCTAACTATGGGACCAAGTCGGTCACGCCCGTCGCGCCGCAGTTTCCGGGGGTGCTTGGCAGTGTAGGAAGCGCCTTTGCCGGTGGCGGTTCTCTTGCCATTGGCGGCAGCATCACGGGGCATATTATGGCATTCGGTGCAGGAAGTGGTTGTTGTGCGATTACCAACGCCTCGACCGCGACTGAAAAATGTGCGCCGACTTCAAGTATGTGGGCGAGTTCGACTTTTTCCGCTCTCCAGTTTTCCGTCGAAGACCCGAGTTTTTACGCATATGGCTACAGACGCGTTGCGGATCCAGGCGTCGCCGGCCAGCCTGCCGGAGTGACCGAGGGATTTGTGGCCGGAGCATCGGGCGACCTAGATTGCGACAGCACACGGTCCCACTTCGCCATGTACGGTTGGGTCAGCCCAGAGACCGATGGACCAGCAGGAACCTCTGCTATTTCCAAATGGAACGAGCTGGAGTAAGCCCGACCACAGTAGTGGGTTCTCTTACTTGGCCGCTTCTAGCTGAAGAACTGTGCCACTTGGAAAACGTACCCATACTTTTTGCCCGGGTTTCACTACGTATTTCTCCTTCGCCTTCATCATTCGAAATTTGGCCTTAGCGACTGGCCCCGTGGCCTTGGTATTGATTTCCGTACCATTGCTCGGTGCGACCAGTTTTCCTTCTTGTTCTACGCCGTTGGTGATCTCAAGACTTCCATCGGCTCCCTTGGCAATCGTTAGGTGTTTGCGACTTATCTGGGCTTCAAGACGTGTATCGTCGCTCCTCTGTTCCTGCGAGGCCGCCTGAAAAACTCCGGTTTCCGCCCCGGATTTTCTTCTCCCAACTACGATTACGTCGCGCTCGCCCAATTCGAGGCTGCTTGTCTTGAGGCCACTTCTTGCCTTTGTGAAAGACAGGGGCGTTCCCTTCTCAATCCGAAAGGAAAGGCCAGACGTCTTCGATCCGCGTCGCCGGTTTTCAGCTTTCTTATTTTTTCGGCTAAAAAGAGCCAGAAGCTTTGCCACCCCTTTGGGCTTCGACGTTTTGGGCTGTACTCGCGGCGCACGTGCAGATTTCCTCGCCGGGGCAGGCTTTGAGGCAGCTGGTTTCTTGGGCCGCCCGTTTGCGGAAGCTTGAGTCGCCGGTACAGCGAGCATAAATAGCGAGAAAGCGGAAATAACACGAAGCATGACGGAGACAGGTGCAACCGTAGTGCCACTGGGCTCCCCCTCAGTTACCCATTCGGAACAAAAGTAATCTGTGGCGCGATTCGAATCCCACGATATGAGTGAGCATGGGCATGAAGCCGCGAGTCTTTAGTATATCGTTCTCTCGCGTCTACCCACTCTACGTGCAAAAGGTAACGAAGAAGGGTCGGACAAAGGAAGAAATCGACAAGGTCATCACATGGCTCACGGGGTACGGCCCTGCGCAGCTTCAAAAAATCATCAACGGCGACGTAGACTTCTCTACGTTCTTCGACCAAGCGCCACGAATGAACCCGAATGCCAAATTAATCTCGGGTGTGGTGTGCGGCATACGCGTGGAGGACGTTGCCGACCCACTCATGCAAAAGATCCGCTATCTAGACAAACTAGTGGATGAACTTGCGCGGGAAAAGAAGATGGACAGCATCCTCCGAGGGTAGCGTCCGTCTTCTTACTAGGTTCGGTCTCTCCGTGGAGTTACCAGGGCTCTTTTTGGGGAATGCCTATACGTTGTGGGCAGAGAGGAATTTCCGATGTTTCAGAAATGGCTTCCGCAAGATCTTCGGGGGTACCTTCCCAACAGTCTCGCATGTCTCCTACGTAATCCTCGTTCCAAGTGGACTGCCCCACGCCCTGGGAAAAGATCCATAAAACTTCACTGGCGACGCCAACGTCTTCGCAATCCCCGGCGTTGCTCAAAACCCGAGCAGCTACTACTGCCGTTCTCGATTTGCCGTGAGCCAGCGGCCCCAGCTTCACACAGGATGGCGAGAGGCTAAGATTGCCAAACGCATTCGACGCCACATTCTTTACAACCCTAGCCGTAATTTGCGCTTTGTAATTTGGTTCGGCAACAACGGGCACAGACGTCGGCAAGACCGCCGTATTGTTCGTACCGCCCGAACAACCAAGACAAACCCCAAACAGAAAAAGGCCAAGTTTTTTCATTGCCGGAAGCGACAATACCCCTTCAAAGAACCTTCAGCTAATTTTTACAAAAACGAACGACCAGAAAACCGAGTTTGCGACTGCGGAAACTCCAAACCTGCAATTTTTGATAAAAAACCCGCCCAAGCACGAATGCTTGGGTGGTTAGAAAAAAAGTGGCATCCTACCCACAGAGTTGCCCCTCAGCATCAACCTCGGTCTGGATCACAGGAAGCTGCCCCACCGCCTGACACCGAGAAGCCGACAAGCTGCGTCTATAGCTGCTCGGCTCACAGCGCAAGTATAAGATGCAGTCGCCTCTACTCTCCACAACTATAAGGAATGTGCATCAACCTAGGTCGGACAGACCTCTAAGAATTTTCCGCTTGCCTCAAAAGTCGCGTTCCGGCAGTACATAGGGTTCAAGAAACCGAGTGTACTCGTCAGTTTCTCTGTGATACCGCTGCCCGCAGCTGGGCAACCCTTCACCGGACCAATCTTTCGGCCACTGCTGGTCCCCACAAGAACAAGGCACCCCAGCGATAACCGGCATTGTTTTGGGACACTGCCCTTTTTCTTGGAGGGTACGAAGCTCCATACTGCCCATTCCGCACCGCCAATCTTTGCTGTCAAGAAACGAGTGCTCCTCTACACTTCTTAGGCCCTGTGTTCTTTTCTCTAGGGAAGGCTCACCCAGGGTAGCGGTGCACATTGCTGCGGTTTGGCCGTCGTACCATTTCCACCCAACGAAACACCCAACTCCTACCAACACCAGGACACCGAAACTACCGAGAAGGGCCTTGCGAGTAGATTTTCCGATAGAGAGTGAGGAGAAGTACCTAACTAATGCCAAACCGAAAGAAACGACGGCTACCCCACCTAGAACGCCGAGCATTCGCGGCGGGGACTTCGACTTGTCCGCCAAGAGTACACCCACGCCGAATAACGCAGCCGCGGCAACACCAACAAGCAATAGGCGTGCGACAGACTGCTTACCAAGCCACCGACTAAACGCCTCCAACATTGCTCAATCCTAACGGCCTTACTTTGCAATAGGAAGCTGGAGATATTTCTTGCTCATAGACAAGAAATACAAGCTTGCGATGGTCCCAACCCCACACCCCAGAGTTGCGAGCCCGACGTTTGGATACTGGGTCCCCAGTGCCAATGCAGCCAGAACCACAACGTTTGCCAAAATAATCATAATAGCCATTAACTGAGCAGTCCGCACAAGAAAGAGAACCGGCCTCGACAATTCATCACCGTCGACGATCGCGAGAACCGCAAAAATGATAACCAGCAGGGGAACAAACCCCACGCCAAAAGCCATTTTTTTTCCAAGCGCCGGCTCCATTGCATCAGCAAAAAACATCGGCGCGCCAACAAACGAGAACAGGCTCCCGAGCTTTAGTAAAAGTAATTTCCAATTCGTCATTACAGTGTCCCCTGCTTTCTTAGGTAGTGTATCCTTCTGGAATAGGGGGACACACGACCTATTTGCGAATCACTGGTGCGGTTTACGACCTGGTTTTTTGGGGAAAAGCGACCGTCCAGTAACTGATTCAAGGCGCCGGACAAAAGATTGGCTCCCTAAGGGACGCCCAGTCCGAACGTGCTTTAGCAAAACTGAGACTTCTTGATCAATCAAGGGTTCGCGAAGAAAGTCTTGCCAATCTTCAATCAGTCCTTTTAGTAAGCTCTTGTCCGTCAACCCGTCCTCTTCACCATAGATATGGACGCGAGCACTAGAATATCGCCAGTCCGTGCACCGTTCGACGAGCCGGGCACGTACTGGGTTTCGTTGGATGTAGCGGACGGTAGCCAGCAAGTACTCTGTATCCATCGGGCATGAAAAGAAGCGTCCTTGCCACAGGTAGCCCGTCCACCCCTTCTTCTTGTTCACCAATCTTGTGTACCGCTCGTGGCAAGCACCAACTGCCTTTGCAAGCGAGGGCTCAGTATCAGGCACCAAAACGAGATGGACATGGTTTGGCATCAGACAGTAGCTCAGAACACGAACGGAATGGTGCGTTGTCCAAGCGCCGAGCAAATTCAAATACGCACGGTAATCCTCGGGTTCAAAAAACGTCCGTTGGCGTCGGTTCCCACGCTGAACAACGTGGTGAGGAACTCCTGGAACGACCAACCGGGCAAGCCTAGGCATCCCATCGAACTATTCACGACCCGTACCAATCAGAAATAGGTCGTGTGTCCCCCTATTTCAGAGTCTTCACTCGCAATGCCGTTGAGACCTGTCACTTCTGGCAGTCGACCGCGGCGGGCCAGTGGTCTTTAATGAGCAACACAGTGTTGCGCGTTTTTGAGAGGGAAACATGCTACTGGTAGGTGGGCTTGCCGTCAGTCGCCATGAATAAGCCAATAGATACGGGGACTCCGTGCTGGTCCACCGCTTGCAATAAAAAGAGCTATGCGTCAATGGAAAGTTATCGGCTGTATTGCTTTTTCTACAGTCTGGTTTGTCATGTCTCTTTTCGTTTTGTTTACTGGGTTTACTCATTCGGGGGTGCCGGCTGTCGGAGCTGGCGCACTCTTGCTTTTACTCTCGGTAACGAGTTTTTCGCATGGGGCACGTGGACGGGTAGCGCGTGGAGCCCTAGGCTTGGTCGGTTTTCTCTATTTTACCCTAGCGGCCGCTCATGCAGTAAGCATGAGTCTCTTCCTTGCATCTATCCCGCTCAACGCCTGGGGCCTTTACTCGGCACTATTAGGTGGAAAGCGCTTCTGGCAATAGACGGGTCTCCAAACCGAGGAGAGTCTTGAACACACGACCTGTTTCGACTTTCAATTGGAATGCTTTGGTGATTAGAAGAAAAGGCCAGGCGGCGTCCCCTCTCCTACAGAGTTACGCTGCAGTACCATCGGCTCCTTGAGGCTAGCTATTATCTCCTTCCTCGCTATTTCCGCACGGCTGTGAGGACGTTGAAGTTAGAGCAGTTGTTCAGGCCAACCTCAATCCCAACCTCAATGTCGCAATCCCCAGCGGCATTGCGACCGAAGCTGTACTCGGCGTTCTCAGTCCGCAAACGGATTCGCTTTCCACCATCGAGGAATTCGACGCTCTCTCGGACCTGACTTCCCTCGCAGAGTCCCAGGCCGGGAATCGGTGGAACGGAGGTCGTCACCCGAGTCCAGTTTTCACCGAATTGAAGCCCAGAAGCAGGAACTTCTCCCGCACAATCATCTGAGTAACAGAAAGCGAAACGTTTTTCTGCCTCGTAAAGTTGAACGCCTGTCTGGGCAATCTCGTCAACCTGGATCGAATTAATCGAGCCTTGGCAATCCCGTCCGCTCTCGAC
>CAYPIX010000054.1:0-25377 GCA_964410875.1 uncultured Kofleriaceae bacterium | reverse complement strand
GGGCCATCGGGCGTAAGCTGAAAGAACCGGTTCCAGCTTGTATTGCCGTTGCCTTTCCGATGTCTATGCCACGTTCCTCGCTTATTCCAGATCCGCCGTCCGCCCCCCACAGCAAACAGATCTCGACCGAAACGATAAACACTTCGTACTGTTACATCGTGATTTTCAAGTACGTCGTCTGCGTCCTCGTCTTCAAACGCGGCCCCGTTCCATCGCAGAATACTGCCACCTTCGCCGGAGACCCAAAATTCTATTGGCGACCCCTCACCAACCATATTGACAGAAATTGCTAGTAGATCTTCCGTCATGGCAGAAGTCGAAATTTCCCTCCATACTGAACCGTCGAAATGCAACACGAGTCCTTTGTCGCCAACGACATAAATATTATCGTTGCCAGTTCCCCATATATCGTTCAATTCAATATCGTTCAATTCAACACTGCCTGGCACTGACACGTCCTGGGTAACAAACTCCGAATCTTGGTACCGTACAATCGTGCCGTCGGTGCCGTCGGTGCCAACAATCCAAACATCGTTGGGCCCGCTAGCCCACACTGCGTTGTATTGAAGCGAAGAAGGGATTGTTGGCTCCTTAAGTGTTTTCCAATTTTCACCGTCAAAGCGCCAAACCCCGTCCGAGGAGCCAACTGCATAAATTTCCTTTTCACTCACACCCGAGAGAGAATCTAACTCTTCACCGGGATTGGCAAGAAGCACCCAGGCGGTCCCGTCAAACTGGAAAAAACCCTGGCCGACTGCGTAGGCCATCTGGTTGGTACTGTCGATCCAGGCATCGTTTAAGTCACCGGCTGATGGCATCCTGATTTGCTTCCAGCCTATTTCGCCACAGTCGGCGAGATTTGGCGTGCAAGATTCTTCACAGGTTACGTATCCGCGATCGTAACCTTCTTGGAAACAGGTTGTTGCGATCTCTTGGTCGTCGCATGTTTCGGGTCCATTGACGATCCCATCGCCACACTTTCCTTCGCAAACATCGGTATCTAATTTACATGAAGAATCGCAGGCAAGTTCTTCATCCATGGCAACGGCGTAGAAGCCTTCGTCCTCGCAAGAAACGCTAAAATCGCCTCCATCGCATTCCTCGCCAAGTCCGTTGACCACGCCGTCTCCGCAGGTGTCTGAAACGCAGGAACCCGAATCCAGTTGGCAGTACGTTCCTGCTGGACACTGGAACTTGCCGCAGTCTTGTATATCGCTCCGAACACATTGGACGGAGCTCAGGCAAAGAGCTACCCCCGCGACGACTGTCACCCCCCAACGCATCCCACCGAAAGTTTATCACACGGGGCGCTATAAGAACGGGGCTGATTTTACTTACGATGGCGCCCACGTTCACGCACATGGGGATACGTTGAGCCGCCGCTTTGGGAACGTTTTCGTTTCCCGCGGTTAGCTCTCTTATAAAAGGAATGGGACAGGCCGGAATCGAACCGGCACGCTCTTACGAACACGAGATTTTAAGTCTCGGGCGTCTACCAATTCCGCCACTGTCCCGCATATTTCCTTACGAGCCGGGAAGGTAACATAATCACTTCCTATGCAAACACCAATTGAAGGTTGGTGCTATTGAGCCGGGCTACCTGGGCTGACGCGCTTTCGCCCTTCGCCCAAACCTCGGGTCCGAAGGACGCCCTTAAAGAGTTCGCCAGCTAGGTATTTCATGCGCCTAGCATCTCGATGCTCTCCGGCACGCACAAAGGTATTGAGAATCCGTCCTTTGCTGTCGCGCTTTGACGACGGAAAGCCGGGATTCACAAACCCGCGGCGAACGATGCCCCGGACAATGTAAACAAACTCGATGGTTCCCCGCGAATCGGTCTTGACGACCGTGCCTACAAGAGAGGAATCCTTTTGCCCTGTAGCCTTTTCAAAGTAGACCATGTCACCGGCACGAGGTGTTGCCTTGGTAGCAAAGGCGTTTCGTTTCTTGGCCGCATCGACAAGAGCGGAACCGGTTTGGCTGGAGCGAACATTGGGATCGAGTGGGAACCCGAGAGAGCCGAGGGTGTCCAGGGTGAACTGCACATGAGTGACTCGCTTATCTCGTTTGCCCACCCGGGCTCGAAGTGCAGCCTCAATTCCAACACCGCGGTTGGAAAGAAGGGTGGTGGGCAGCGGCTTTTTGTGAGGCGGGGCCCCATCGGGCTTCGGTTCACGAGCAAAAGGACTTTTTCGGGCCACGTTGCGAGTTCTCCGCTCGCGCACCTTCGCTTGCTCGCGCTTGGACATAGGCAGCGAGTCCGCTGAAACCGAAGATACGAGAGGCCCCCTGAACCGATAGGGAGAGCGCGTTCGAGGCGTACAGCTTGCCATGCACATCAGCACCGCCAGGGACGGAAGGAGATGGCCAAGCTTTCGATACGACACGGCTGGATAGTACGGCCTGGACTCGGCGTCCGCAATTTTCTAGGGTGATTCTCTATGCCATCACTGCCGCCATGGCTACGCCAGGTGATTTCAATCACGGCACTTACATTAGTCGTTCTATTTTCGGCGCGGGCCTGCGCTATCGATGCCGCGCAGGTAGAGGTGCAGTTTCGGTTGGGACCGGAGTATGCAAAGGTTGCTCGCATTGAGGCCCATCTCTTTGATGACGAAAAAGAGCCCATAAGTTCGGCCGTCATCGATACCACGCAATCGAGAACCCCCACCGTTGGCAGCTGGCAGATTCCATCCCTCGCGACCGGAGACTACCCCATGGAGATCCGAGTGAAGGGCACCAATGGCAAGGCGATCAATCTAGTCCGCACTCTCACCGTGGCGAGCGATCGAGCAGTCATCGAAGTGGTGTTGCAAAACTCACTTGCTGCCCTCGCGGACAAGTAGTACGGCCGTCTCCACATTGCCAGTGCCGGGCATCATGTCGAAGGCTTTCGCTTTGACTGGCTGGTACTTCTCGGAAAGAGCGGCCAGGTCTCGCGCAAGAGTTTCAGGGTTGCAGCTGATGTACGCAATTTTACCGGGACCTTCGCTTAGGAAACCCTGAGTGAGTGCCCGGCTAATTCCCTTCCGCGGGGGATTTACAATAACAGCCGTTGCGCGGGAAAAATCTGCGGGCAGATCGTTTTTGGCCAAATCGGCAGCGACGAACGAAGCGGTCTCGGCCAGGTTTGCGCTTCGAAGCGCTTGGTTGGCAGCGAGGACAGACTCTCGGTTGCGCTCGTATCCTTGGCAATGGGTACCGGAACGGCTTAGGGCAAAGGTAAAGCCGCCGACCCCGGAGTAAAGGTCCACCACGCGCTCGGCACCTCGGAGCCAGTCTGCCACTTCGCGATACAGCAAATCTGCCATCCAACGATTGACCTGCAGAAATTCCGTCGCTCCAACGGAAACCCGGACCCCAGCCACTTTGTCGAAGAAGGGAGATCCGGCTACCAAGCGCCCCGACTCCGCGAAAATAGCGCCGGTGTCGAGATCGTTCTGCCCAAAGACCACTGATTCTACGCCCTCAAGACTCTCCAGCTGATGACATAGATAGGTTTGCGCCGCGTTCGCAACCTTGCCCCAGAACACCACCGCGACCAGAAGCTGTTCTCGGTCGTTAATCCGCACAACCACGTAGCGAACACCACCTCGTCCTTCTTGATAGGGCTCCAGACCGGAATCATTGAGAACCGCTAAGAGCTTGGGGTAGAGAGTCGCGATGGGCTTTTCCACGACCTGACAACCCGAGGTGCTTATGACTCGCTGTGAATCTGGAGCGTATGCGCCCAGGATTAAGTCACCGGCGGTCCCGCTAATCACGTACTTGGCTCGGTTGCGATAATGGGAAGCTTTGGGTGAGGGGACGACAGTAATTTCGTCGAGACCGAGAATGTCTTTTACCGCGGTCGCTTTTTCTCTTAGTTGCCCTTCATACGCTAGGTGTTGCCAGACACAGCCACCGCACTTACCAAAGGGCTCGCAGTAAGGAATCGCTCGTTCTGGGGATAGATCTCCGGCTCGATTGACGATTGTCGCCCATTGCACATTCTTGTGCGGGCTCCTGTGTTCTACGCGGACCGTTGCCGCCTCACCAGGAAGCAAATCCGGCACCCGGGTCTCAACTCCATCCACCATCCCAACGCCTCGCCCGTCGGGATGGAGGCTCTCCCCAGTCACAGAAACTGGAACATCTGTTTCTTCGGAGCCCACGTAGCGAGCATAGCCTCGGAAATCCGGCAACGGAAGTGCCGAGAGAGCCCGAGATGGCGCTTGGTTTTTGACACGGTCGAAAGTGCGTACTACACGCGTACCGTGACTTCAAAAGGACCTACAGTCGTTGCCCTCTCAGGCGGCGTAGACAGTGCCACCGCGGCCGCCATTATGGTGGACCAGGGGCGCGATGTCGTGGGTATCACCATGCGGCTCTACAACGCGGAAGGAACCGCTTCCTCCTCGGGCGGTCGGTGTTGCGGCCCGCGAGACATTGAAGACGCGCGTCGCGTTTGTGCCCACCTCGGAATCCCGCACTACGTGGTCGACTTTGAAGAAGAGTTTACCAAGCGCGTCGTCGACGACTTCGTCGATTCCTATTTAGCCGGTGAAACGCCCAACCCCTGCGTAAAGTGCAACCAATACATTAAGTTTACCCCGCTGCTCTCCCATGCGCGGGCTCTAGGTTCTGAGACCCTCGTTACCGGGCACTATGCGCGAATCGAAAAGGGAGACGATGGCGAAATGCAACTTCGCCGTGGCGTCGACAACGGCAAGGACCAGTCCTACTTCCTGTTTTCCATGCCCAGCCATGAGCTACCCTCTATTGAGTTTCCCTTAGGTGGTCTCGAAAAAGGTGAAGTGCGACGGCTGGCAAAAAAATACCAGCTTCCCAATGCCGAGAAAGCCGAGTCCCATGAGGTTTGCTTCGTGCCCGACGGCGACTACTCAGGGTTTGTAAAAAGAAGTGCACTGGTGCGCGGCAAAAAGAGCCCAGAGAGCGGTTCCTTTGTGGACAAGGATGGTTCCGTCTTAGGCTCCCATAGCGGGTACCATCAATTCACGCTCGGCCAGCGAAAAGGGATCCCCAATGTTCGCGCCGGGAAAACCAATTACGTCACTAAAATCGTCCCGGAAAAGAACCTCGTCGTCATTGGAGATTCAACGGACGCGGGCCGTAACAAATTGCAGGTTGGCCAAATCCAATGGTTCACCAATCCACCCGAAAGTGAATGCGAGCTGTCTGTACAAATTCGCCACAGGTCACCAGCCTTAAAGGCTCGAGTCATGGCGGAGGGAAAGATGGCAACTGTCGATTTCATCGAAGACACCCCAGTCGCAGCACCGGGCCAGGCCGCCGTGTTCTACCGAGACGATCGCGTAGTCGGCGGCGGCTGGATCACCAGAGAGTCTACTTGAAAGAAGACGTTTTCGCCGAGAGCCTTCAGGGCACACTAGGGTACCGTTTCTCTTCGCCAGCGCTTTTGGAACAGGCACTCACTCATCGATCATTTGCCAACGAAAGCGGTGGAGACATCGAGGACAATGAGAGATTGGAGTTTCTCGGCGATGCGGTTCTCGATCTTGTCATCAGCCATATGCTGATGGATGCCCACCCCGACTTATCCGAGGGCGAACTTTCAAACGCTCGGGCAAGCCTTGTCAGCGAAAGTGCCCTGTCTGCAATGGCGGCTCGCATTGACCTAGGTCGTTGGTTGCGATTCGGGAAGGGGGAGGAAAGGGCAGGTGGTAACAAGAAGCCATCACTCCTGGCGGATGCATTGGAGGCTGTACTTGCCGCGACCTACCTAGATGGCGGATTTGAAGCGAGTCGACGCGTTGTCAAATCACTCTTTGCAGACGCCGTACAAACTTTTCAAGTTGGCGACAATATGGACTACAAAACCCAATTACAGGAAATGGTCCAAGCTAAAGAGAAACGAGCGCCTACCTACAAGGTCGTGGGCGAGACCGGGCCTGACCACGCCAAGGTTTTTACGGTAGCAGTTCTTATTGGCGACAAGGAGATTGCCACCGCAGAAGGCAAGACCAAAAAGGCGGCCGAACAGCTCGCGGCCTCCTTGGCCGTTTCAATATTGGAGCGCTAAGAAAGGACCCCGTTGCTCGCGACCAGGGGCTCAGGCGTGTCTGTCTCACCCAACCCTTGGCGCAGGTTGATTTCAATCATATTGGACAGAGCAGACAAGGGCAGATCGTTGGTGTCGTTTCCAAAGGGTTGCTCGATTTCGTCACCAATCGCGTCGATCCCAAGAAACGCATAGGCAACCAAAAGCACAACCGCTGGCGTGAGCGGGCCGGTCGAATCAACCAGACCAAAAGGAAGCGCAAAGACGTAACAAGCCACCAATCGGTGAATGAGTACATTATAGGAACCAGGAATTGGCGTGTTCTTAATTCGCTCGCAGGCACCTTGAATATCGATAAACTTATTCAAGCTCTCCTCCAATTCTGGCAGATGGTACGTGTCGATCTTTTTTTCCTGCCAGAGTTCTCGCAAGCGTTGGCCCTGCTTTTCAATCAGGGAAAGTGGTGGGTTCAAGCGCGACTTCGCCACCTTGATTTCATCGGCCGTCATAACCGACGCAGCTTCGGGCCACTCTTTTTCTTCGCGCAAGAAATGGCGAAACAGGTGCACATACCCAACGATTCTGTGCACCAACTCTTTGTGAATGGCAGCCTTTGATTCGTCGCCGGGGGCCACGAATGTCTGCACCTGACGAAGGAAATTTCGCGAGGTATTGACCAGGCGCCCCCAGAGTATTCGCCCTTCCCAGAATCGCGCGTAGCTCGTGTTGTTTCGAAAGCCGAGGAAAATCCCGAGGGCAAGCCCCATAAGAGCAAAGGGTTTTTCGGTCATGCTCTGGTGAAACATTTCATGGGATTCATGGAGGTAGGTCACCAACCCGGCAACAACGATGACGGCGATCAACCGTTTCCATATCCGCTGGATAGGCGTACCTCGAACCACGAGCAGCATGGCTGCCCAGCTCTTGTTTCGAAAAACCATCATGCCGAGATGAGTACACCCTCAATAAAACGTGGGTCAATTTCATCCGGCAAGTCTGTTAAGAGGGTTTTCAATTCCGCAGCCCAACGCTCAAGAAGTGGTCCTAGCCTCGGTGTGCCTGCAACACCGTGGCCCTGAAGCATGGCCTGAAAGGATCGGCCTGCAGCGACTTGACTCGATTCATCTGAGAAGTCTGTTCCCCGAAGCTTGAGGAGTTCGTCGCTCTTGAAAGCTTCCGCGGAAAGCTCGCCACCAGTAACCTGCCGAAGAAGGGCAGTCTTGCCGAAATCGTCCAAGGACGGACCTTCGGCGCGGTGGTTATCAGGCGACAAGTTGGCGCCCAATGCTTCTGCGATAGCGAGCCGAAGCGCAAGATCTTGCAAGTAGACCGCGGTCTTTGCCAAATCGACTCTGGATTCGAACGGACGGAGATCCTCGGACCCCTCGAAGTCGAGAGCGCATGCGTAGAAGGGTCGCGCGCCAAGAAGGGCAGATAGCACCATAGGAGCTGGATCACCTGCAGAAAGAGAACGCGGCGCGATCGCTCTCGCCGTACGCGCAATCCGCAGGGTCAGGGTGTAGCCGACGCGATGAATTCGAGTGAGAGATACCTTTTCAAGGAACTGGCGAGCAACCTTGGGATCGCCTTCGGAGAGGTACTCAAGTCCGAGGGCGAGAGTTGCCGACGCGTGAGTGGTCCCAACCGACATAGCTTCTGCGTCTCCGGGCGACACCCGAGCCGCAGATAAGACTCGATTGACCAAATAAAGGAGTGCTGCTTCCAGGCGGTCGCCGGTCTCTGCATTTGAAATACTGCCGAGTACTTTGGCGAGAAAGGGACGGCCGACCACTTGTTCGAGGACTGGAGTCGGCAAATGGCCCGCGGTTCGAACTTCGTCGCCCTCTGCCGGTGACGGATGCGGATCACCTGTGCCTTCATCAAGGGTAACGGCATCTGGGGCGAGGGGGCGAAAGACTTCCAGTGCTTCATAGAACTCAACGTAACCAAGATCTGCGAGCCGACCCGACCGCCACCGGTAGCTCATTTCTTCCAGATAGGAACGCATTTCGCTTCTAGCTGAGATGAGAACGTGACGTGCCTCTTGGCCATCAGCTCGATACAGGTCTTCAATAATCCGCCGTACCACAAGCTGCTCGTCTTCCCGTTCGCTCGTAAGCACGATAGAGAAAAAGGTATCCGGCGTATCGAAGAAGGGCCGCTCCTCGTTGTCATCAATGCCCTCTCCGAGACTCTTGTCGTAGACCTCGGCCCCGTTCGCAATAATTAGCGCGGCGAACTCCGCGTCGAGGGTCGGCCAAACATCTCCCACTTTTTCAAAGCCACACTCGAGAAGTGCCGCCAGCCAAGGAACGGTAGCCTCCATGGAAATCCGGTCTCGCTCCCAGCAGTCCAAATCCAAACAGCCACGAATTTGCTCTGGAGCTGCTAGCTCGAGAAGTTCTTGCGAATCTGCAAACCCGACCTCCTGAATCAGCGTGAAGAGCTCCTGAACGGAGAGGGACCTAACTTCTTTCTCGGTTTCTTTGACCGAGAGGATCGCATCAAGCCGTTTCTTCGCGCTTGACCGTAAACTGAGAGAGCGAAACCTCGACAGTGGAATGATATCCGAGGGAGGGGAGTCCAAGCCACGAGGGATACGTGCCCACGAAGGCAAGGTCAAGACTAGAAGCGCAGGCTAAAACGGTGTGCGCAGGGTTCTTCTAGCGAGTGGGCTCTCGGGCGGCGGAAATACGCTGCCAGACCAGTCGTTTGGCATCTCTAGGCCAAGGCTGCCGTCATGTCGAAAGATCGACACGCGAACTTCCGGATCAAATGCTGCAATTTCCGACGCGGGTACGACGAGGGCGCCAGCACGGCCGGTTAGGACGTAGCGAGCAAGGCTTGGGACGCTGATGACTTCTCCGTCCACGGCGGTGAAGACCTCGATTCGCCACCCTGTGCTCGGCGAATAGTCGGCGATGTACCACCGGTCACTATTTTGGAAGTAGTCGTTGCCGAACGAAGTCTGTGGGACGAAGTTGTTTTCTCTGATGTTGTCTGCGTTAAACGCGAACCCGATTTGATAGACATCGTCTGGATCCGCGAAGGGCATTGGGTCACGCGTTTCATACGCAACAACGTAGGCGGGGCCCGTGGGCGGAACGGCTAGGTCATTGCAGAGAGTGACGCCGTCGACCTTCGCGCCGCAATCGAGGGAGCTGGGGCTCTGGAGCATTTCAGCAAAGCTGAAGTAAATCGCCCGAAGCGCGACGTCCGCTGGAGGAAGCTTCTCTTCAAGGCTCGGGTCCGGATGGCTCGTCGGCAAGAACGGAACCGTGAAACACTCAGGCCCAATTTCGGTTGTTGCCACCAGATCGTCGCGGAGGGTTTCCATCTCGCCGGTAAGGTCTAGAAAAATCTGGTCGCATCGTGCAGCGCCATCCTCGCCAAGGATATCGCACGCAGGATCTCCACAGCTATCGGGACAACAAACCCGAGTACATGCTTCTGGGTACTCGACTTCTACATCTGTCGGAGAGCAGCTTCCGCCGCCTTCCTCAAGAGCTGCAATACAATCTCGTGCTGCGTTCGCGTCGTAACAAGGACAGTTGGGAACCTCGTCTTCGTCGTCGATGCCGTTGTCGGTTCCAAGAATGCACGCCTCCTGGGTCGCGAATAAGTTGCAATCGACGAACCGTTCGCAGCTCGCCTGTTGAAATAGATTGGTAAACACGGGCTGACGCAGCCCTGAGGGCGTCTCGCAGCTGCATAGTGCAAGAGCGAGCCCCACAAGCCCAAGAAGCGTCTTCCGTTGTGCCGGTCGATAAGTCACGACTTTCCCCAGGAAAATAGTAACAGATGTGGAGACCTTGGTCTTGAATGGGCGAAAACAGTAAGGAATTCGGGGATGGCTTGATCGCGTCACAGAAGGTAGTCTCGAGGTCCCCGTGCCGCTTCTTCGCGACATCCTTGAATTTCTGCGTCAACATGAAGCGTGCGACACCCACCTTCTCATCGCTTGCTCCGGCGGTCCGGATTCCGCTGCGCTCGCCCACGCAATTAGTGTTTTTGTAAAAGAGAAGAAGATCGCAAGCGCAGCACTCCTCCACATCGACCACGGGCTTCGTCCGGAGTCGGGTGAAGATGCCAGGAAAGTGGAGGCCCTGGGAGCGACATTGGGTTTGCCGGTCATCGTTGAAAAAGTCTCTGTTCAAAAAGGCGCCTCCTTAGAAGCGGCGGCGCGCGACGCGCGCTATGAAGCATTCGAAAGGATTGCCAAGGCACAAAACACTGGGTTCGTTCTTACTGGGCACACCTCGTCTGACCAGAGCGAAACCGTCCTCATGCGAATAACTAGAGGGACAGGTATTCAGGGGCTGGCAGGAATCCCCGAGAAGCGTGACCGGTATCTCCGCCCATTACTAAGGACATCGAGAGACCAAGTTCTTTCGTATATTCAATTAGCTGGGATCCAGACCTTGAACGACTCGATGAATAACGATCGCCGTTTCTTGCGAGTCCGCGTTCGAAAAGATTGGCTACCCGCTCTTCGTGCTGAAAATCCCAATGTCGACGAGGCGTTGAACAGGCTTTCAGATGAGGCCAAGTCCTACGATGAAGTCGTCCGCTATAGTTCCGAGGTCGTCCTCCGAGATGCGGAGCGCAACGGGGGCCTCGATGTAGAGGTTCTATTACAAGCTCCGTCAGCAATCCGGCGACGAGCGGTGTGCTCCTGGCTCGATGGCTTTGGATTGGGCCCAATCGAGAGCACGCATTGGCAGAGCATCGAATCCCTTTTAGAAGAACCATCGGCCGGCACCTCGACGATTTGCGTCCCCGGAGGTCGGATCCATCGCGAATACGGGTCTCTGACGGCGGGCAACGCCACCAAACCAAGCGACGTTTCCGTGCGGGGGCTGGCGGAGCCGTTCTCGGTTCGTACATGGAAAGCGGGAGACCGCATGAAACCCAAGCGGCTAAGAGGGAGAACCAAGAAGCTTTCCGACTTGTTCATCGACGCCAAGGTGCCAAAGAGGCTCCGGAGGAGCGCGCAGGTCGTCGTTAACCAGAGTGGGGAGATCGTCTGGGCAGAGCACGTAGGTTTGGCCTTTCAGGCTGATTTCGAAGTCAACTTGACGACCAGCACTTCCGTGGCTATTAATAACAGTGGCGCACACTTAGAGGCGGACTACCCACTTTGAAACAGTCTTATAAATCTTTCTTGCTTTGGGTAGGTCTCATCCTAGCCCTCGTTTTTATTTTCCTTCTCTGGCCAAACGGAAAAACCACGCCAGAGGACAAGGACGTCACCTCCTTCAAGGCTGAGATCGTTGACCCGAAGAAGGCCTCGCAAATCGAGAAGGTGGAAATCCAGCCGAAAGGCAACGAAACCGCGAAGTATCTGATTACTTATACCAACGGTGGTCCCAAGGCAGTTGTACGCGGCGAGTACCCAGGTCAGATAACCGAACAACTCACCGCATCTGATATCAAGTACACGGTAGAGCAAAAAGAAGAGAACACTCTTCTCCAGTCCATCATCATCTCCTGGCTACCAATGATTTTCTTGGTCGCTATTTTCTTCTTCTTCATGAGACAGCTGCAAGCTGGTGGCGGCAAAGCCATGAGTTTTGGCAAGTCCAAGGCGAAGCTACTAACGGACCACCAAAACAAGGTGACCTTTAAAGACGTCGCAGGTGTAGAAGAAGCAAAAGACGAAATGGGAGAAATCGTCGATTTCCTACGCGACCCAAAGAAATTCACTCGCCTGGGCGGCCGAATCCCCAAAGGCGTATTGATGATGGGTTCTCCGGGAACAGGTAAAACTCTTCTCGCCCGCGCTATCGCAGGCGAAGCAGGTGTTCCTTTCTTCTCTATCTCGGGCTCGGACTTTGTCGAAATGTTCGTGGGAGTCGGCGCGAGCCGCGTCCGCGATCTGTTTGAGCAGGGAAAGAAGAATGCCCCCTGTATTATTTTCATCGACGAGATTGATGCCGTCGGCAGGCATCGCGGAGCTGGGCTCGGCGGTGGGCACGACGAGAGGGAACAAACTCTCAACCAACTTCTTGTAGAGATGGACGGGTTCGAATCGAACGACGGTGTCATCCTCGTTGCCGCAACCAATCGCCCTGACGTTCTCGACCCAGCACTCCTACGCCCAGGTCGTTTCGATCGGCGAATCATGGTGCCTAGGCCCGACCTCGGCGGGCGGGCAGGCATTCTCAAGGTTCACACTCAGAAAGTCCCGCTCTCCACAGATGTAGACTTAGACGTCGTTGCCAGAGGAACCCCTGGTTTTTCCGGCGCCGACTTGGCATCCCTCATTAATGAGTCCGCGCTTATCGCAGCTCGTCGAGACAAAGACCGAGTTGAGATGGAAGATCTTGAGGAAGCGAAGGACAAAGTCCTTATGGGCGCAGAGCGTCGCTCCATGATTATCTCCGACAAAGAGAAAGAAACCACCGCGTACCATGAAGCAGGCCATGCCTTAGTCGCCATGCTCGTGGGCAAAGATGCCGATCCGGTTCACAAGGTCACTATTATTCCGCGCGGGCGCGCCCTCGGCGTAACCCAACAGTTGCCTACCGAGGACCGAATGAGCATGACCCGCGAGTTTGCACTCAACCGGATTGCAATCCTTATGGGTGGACGCTGTGCAGAAGAGCTAATATTCGATCAGCGGACTACAGGTGCAGGAAACGATATCGAGCAGGCAACAGAACTCGCACGCAAAATGGTGACCGAGTGGGGCATGAGTGAAGCCATCGGCCCGCTGAACTTCGGCAAGGGCGGCAACGAAGTGTTCCTCGGCCGAGACTTCAGCAAGGGCGAGGCGTACTCTGAAGACACCGCCCAGAGGATCGACGGCGAAATTAGGCGCATTTGCACCGAGCAGTACGACAGAGCAAAGAGCATGCTCACGGGCGCCAAAGAGGTTCTTGAAAAAGTGGGCAAAGCACTGCTCCAATTCGAGACTCTAAGCGGCGAAGAAGTCAAAACCATATTTGACGGTGGAGTCGTGACCAGAGCAGCAAAATCCTCTGCCGACACAACTGAGCCTGCAGAAGACTTAGACTCGACCATTGGCGGGGACGTAAGGGCTCCCCTGTTCCCACCTATCGGAAAAGCAGATCCAGATCCTGAGCCAGCGTAGTTGCGGGACCAACAGGGTCTAGTTCTATAAGCGAGCGGTGGAACCTCGGCGCCATAACCTATCTCCATGGGAGGTCCGTGGTGCCACTTGGGACTGGTCTCGGCCGTACTGGGTCGGAATTGTGAACGTGACCCCGGACTCGTTTTCCGACGGTGGCCTACACGAAAACACCGACAACGCATTGCGCCACGCACAACAACTCGCCGCCGATGGAGCCGATTTGCTAGATATCGGCGGAGAATCCACACGCCCCTCTGGAGCAGTCTCGGTGTCAGTTCAGGAGGAAATAGACCGGGTCGTTCCCGTCATATTGGGAATTCGGCGAGCCTTGGAGGTTCCAATTTCGGTCGACACCACCAAGAGCCAAGTCGCGAAAGCGGCCGTAGAGGCCGGCGCAGATATCGTCAACGACATCTCCGGCAGTTTGTTCGACCCTGCAATTGCAAACGTTTGCGCATCCGAGAATGCTGCATACATCTGTGGCCATGTGCGAGGGCGCACCCTCAAAGAAGTGCATGCAGCGCCAGTTCCGTCGTTTGAGGAGGTGGTGGACGAGCTCAGGCAGCGGCTGGAAGCCTTACCTACCCCTGTTCGCAAGCGCACCGCAGTCGATCCTGGCATCGGCTTTGGAAAGAATACAGAAGCTAATCTAGCAATATGTTCGCGTATCGGTGAGCTCCGAGACGCGCTACAATGTCCTACGATGGTTGGTGTTTCACGAAAGCGTTTTTTGGGAGACCTCACCGGCCGTCCAACTGCGCAACGGGACGAGGAGACCATCGGCGCATCCATCGCCGCAATTGAACGCGGCGCTCAATTCGTAAGGGTTCATTCTGTCCTCGGACTTCGCTGCGCATACACAGCCTACAAGTCCTCTCTCCAAGGAGCGAAGCCTTGGGGCTAATTGACAGACTTTTCGGCGACGTAAACCTTCAGGATGCTCTGGTCGCCGCCATAGACGTCATCATCGTCTACTACCTTATCTACCGTGTTCTTTTGACCATCAAAGGGACTCGAGCAATGCAGATGGTAATCGGCATTGTTCTCATTGGTGCCGCCTTTTTTGCTGCGGAACGATTTCAACTAACGACGTCTTCATGGTTGCTCGACAACTTCATGAACTACTTCGTCTTCATCATCATCGTTGTCTTTCAGCAAGACATCCGACGCGCGCTGATGAGAATCGGGCAGAACGTTTCTCAATGGGGAAGGACCCATGAAATTTCTCACGCTCTCGACGAAGTGATTGCTGCTGCCGAGCACCTCGCCAAAGCTCGAATCGGCGGCATCGTCGTATTCGAGAGAGAAGCTTCCCTTGACCAGTTCGTCGATCATGGTGGCGTCATCGATGCCGTCCTTTCAAAAGAGCTCCTGGTGTCTCTGTTTGTCCCGTCGCGTGACAACGAACTCCACGATGGTGCGGTTGTTGTCAGGAACTGGCGGATTGACCGAGCCGGTGCCGTCCTGCCGCTATCGCGAAGCGCATTAGCAAGCGACTTTGGTACCCGCCATCGCGCTTCCCTCGGCATCACCGAAGAGACCGATGCAGTAGCACTAGTTATCAGTGAGGAGCGCGGAGAAGTGAGCCTATGCTTCAAAGGGAGCATCGCCCGCGACCTTGAGGGAGACACTCTCAGAGCGGCGCTTCAGAGCATGTTCCAAACAGAGAAGGCCACCGGCTTCGCAGCCGAAGAAGCTCATGCTGCAGCTGCGATTGCAAAGGCTGTTGCCGCTATTGCCGGAGACGACGCAAGCAGAGCGGACGCTCCACGAGTTCCCGCCTCGGGTGTTAAGCCGTCTGAGTCAGCGAGAATGAAATCTCCCAGAGGAGACAGCACATTACGGATACCAAGCGGACCAGCAGAGGAGGGCGGGACCTAGATGAGACCATCCCCAAAAATAAACGTTCCGCGCAGTGCAGCCGTTCAAGAAGCTCAAACACTTTCCAAAACCCAGCGCCTTTTGGTTTGGCTTCGGAAGGCATTCACCGAGAATGCCGCTTTGAAGTTTGTTGCGTTTGTTCTCGCTCTTACTATTTTCGTCCTCGTTCACAGCGACAACGACGTACAAGCCAACGTCACAGTGCGGCTAGAGTACAAACTGCCCGAAGACAGAGTCCTGGTCACTGAACCTCCGGACACCCTACGTGTTGCGGTGAAGGGAACCAGACGACGAACCAGACGATTTGACTCGGGTGACCTGCCTCCCATTGTCGTCGACCTAGTAAACCACCGACGCAGTGAGTACGTTTTTGCCCCAGATCTTGTAAACCTACCGGAAGGACTTGAACTTTTGCGGTACACGCCCGCGAGCATTCTCACCCAGTTTGAACCACTGGTTGAGCGCAGCCTTCCCATTGACGTCCCTAGACAGGGCAATGTGCCTGCCGGCTATGTGGTAGCGGGCATTTCACCCAACCCTAAGAACATCACGGTTTCAGGACCAAAGACGATTGTCGAATCTGTCGACAGCGTTAAGACAGCAAGAGTGCCGGTAACAGGCCGTGTGGTTTCCTTCGTCGATGAGGTCGCGCTAGTTCCTCCACATTCTCTCGTTCAAATAGTGGGTGGCGAGACAAACGCAGAAGGCAAAGTTAAAGTCGATGTAACCATCGTCGAAGAACACGCATCGAGAAAAGTCGCCGAGCTCAAGGTCCAAGTTCACGGCGGTCCAGACATGTCGCCTAAAGCTCTGTCCAGAGTCACGGTTGAGCCTAAGACCATTGAGGTATGGCTGCGTGGTGCTCGCCTCGCTGTCGACGGAGTAGACGACAAGGCCCTTGAGGCTTTCGTAGAAGTGTCCGCGGCAGATATTGCGAACGGAAGAAAAAAACAGGCTCGCATTATGGTGACCCGTCCCGCCCCGGGAGTAGCCATTGAAGTACGGCCTCAAGAAGTGACCATCCAGGCAAGGTAGATCTTTTTACCCGTCGAGTACCCGGGAGGGCAGTTATGTGGCGCTGTTACGCGCTCGGTAGAAAAATTTGCGGTACAACTAATATGTGAGTAAGCGCCAGTTCTTCGGCACCGACGGCATACGCGGTGTCGCCAACAAAGATCCGATGACAGCGGAAACCGTTACCAAGCTTGGGATGGCGGTAGCATCAAGGCTTCGGCTACAGGACCGAAAGCCTAGGATTGTCATTGGCAAAGACACCAGGCTTTCTGGCTACCTATTTGAGCCAGCCCTGGTCTCTGGAATCGTCTCCATGGGCGCAGACGTCTGGCTTACCGGCCCGCTGCCGACCCCAGGGATTGCTTTCATTACGGCTTCCATGCGTGCCGACGCGGGTATCGTGATTAGCGCGTCCCACAACCCGTTTTACGACAACGGAATCAAACTTTTTGCCAGAGATGGATACAAACTCGCGGATTCCGTGGAGCTTGAAATTGAGGGCCTTATGACCTCAGGGGACTTGGCTGCGGGCCGAGCCCGATCTGAACACATCGGAAGAAGCCGCCGAATCGAAGATGCCGCTGGCAGATACGTGGTTTTTTGCAAATCAACATTTCCCGAACACCTCACTCTCGATGGACTCAGAATCGTGGTCGATACAGCGCACGGAGCTGCGTACAAAGTAGCGCCAGCAGTATTCGAAGAGCTGGGGGCGACCGTTATCGAACTTCACACAGATCCCAACGGCACCAACATCAATGACGCAGCCGGAGCAACCGCGCCAGGTCGGATGAGAATGAAAGTAATCGAAGTTGGAGCCGATCTGGGCATTGCCCTTGATGGAGACGCAGATCGAGTTGTGATGTGTGACGAGCACGGCCGCGTTGTTGACGGCGATGCTGTCATGGCGCTCTGCGCTACCCGAATGATCAAAGAGGGCACCTTGGCCAAGAACACATTAGTGGCTACAGTGATGTCAAATATCGGCCTCGAGCGAGCCGTGAAAGAGGCCGGCGGGTCTCTGGTGCGTACCAAGGTCGGCGACCGTTACGTCGTCGAGGAGATGCGCCAAAACGGATACAACCTAGGCGGAGAACAGTCTGGGCATCTCATTTTTCTGGACCATATGACCACCGGTGATGGAATCGTTGCCGCCTTGAGGGTTCTGGCGATCATTGCAGAAGAGGGGAAGAAGCTCAGCGATTTGAGCACGGTTATGACACGCTCGCCCCAGGTGTTGGTCAACGTGAACGTGGCGGTCAAAAAGCCCCTCGAAGATTTACCTGAAGTCCAAACGCTAATTGGAAGTATTTCCGACCAGCTTGGGGAAGAAGGCAGGGTCCTCGTGCGTTACTCTGGTACAGAACCGAAAGCGCGCGTGATGGTCGAAGGCCCCGATGAGTCTGCTATTCGGGCTCAGGCGGAAGAAGTCGCCGCCAAACTCGCCCAAGAATGTGCTCGGTAGCACATAACGAGTATTAGTCGGTTTTCAACTTGAGAACCGGCGGTTCCCATTACGCGATGCGCGGGGTTCCCAAAATTGAGTCCCTGGAGCAACAAAACCGTGTTGAAATGCCCACACTGGCGAAAACACTAGCTTATTTTGCACACAAAGGGCCTGGCACTGGGGTTGCTCTTACAAGTGACCATGAACGCCACCGCCAAAGTCCTTGTAGAGCAAATCAGTACTGAGCCCAAGCAACGGGATAAGCGCCTTCGGCGCCCAGCAAGGCGCGCACGAGGCACCGAAGAGCGCCTCAAGCCGCTGCCTTTGGGTTTCTGCGAGTCAACTGTTACGGCGAACAAGCCGGCTTCGGAAGTAGACTTCGAAAAGGAGGTTATGCCTCACCGTCAGCAATTGCTTGCAATGGGAATCCGTTTTACTCGGAACCGAGATGCGGCTGAAGATCTGGTTCAAGAGACCTTCATGAAGGCGCTGGCCGCCTGGGATAGCTTCATCCCCGGCTCGAATTGTCGGGCATGGCTTTGCCGCATCCTGAGCAACACCTTCATCAACCATTACCGAAAGGGGAAGCGCTATCGGAAATTCGCCCATGACAGTGGCGACGACGCGGTTACTGCTCTTTACGGAGATTCGTTCCATGAGTCAAAAGGCGCCTACGAAGAAGTTTTTGGCAACGAGATGAGTGACGAGGTGCTTGCCGCACTTGAAACTCTTTCCACGGAATACCGAGAAGTAATCGAGCTTTCCGATATCCGGGGTCTCAAATACCGAGATGTTGCACTGTTGCTCGACATTCCTATGGGCACCGTGATGTCGAGACTCCACCGCGCTCGTAAGCAACTAGGTCGACAGCTCGAAGAATTCGCTGCTGAAGAATACGGAATTCGCCGCGCGGCCTAATTGATTAACTCGTTCGAAACGAGTGTTCCACCTCGGTATCTTGGAACGACGATAATCCCATTGGCGTTTGAGTCGTAGCCGAAAGATAGACCGAAATCCGAGACTAAATAGTACTCTCGTCGTAACGCCGGCTCCCCGGTTGAGGGCGTAACGATTCGAAACGCCTTCCATTCTGAACCAGACCGGCTTTTTAAAAACGGTCCACGCAGAGCCTTCTTCACGGACGAGTTTTTCTCTGTCGCCAAAGCTTTTGCCAAATGCTTCTTTGCGAATTCTTTGTGAACGGGCGCACGGAGTACACGGGCTGCCATAGCTCGAACCAGCGGAGACGGGTCGTCCATCATAAGCCGAACGAAACTTGGTCTTGTTTCCTTTTTATGTCGGAGGCCAAACATGGCGTTGGTGCGAACCAGAGGATGCGGATGCGAAAGCATCCCGGTTAGTTTCTTCGCGCTGACGGCACCGTGACGTACCAAGGAAGCACTGGCATTGACCGCGCTGGAATGCCCCTGTACCAATGAACGACGAAGAGCCGCGGCAGCCGACTTGGTTAGCTTGCGCCTATTGGCAAGCCCGAGTGCTGCTGCAGCTGAAATACGCTCCTGATTCGTTTTTAAAGCTGTAACGAGAGGAGCGGCGCCGCCTCGATACTCGGCAATACTTAAAAGAGCCGCTGTCCGTAAATCGTTGTTTGCGCTCGATGCCGCATTTTTCAAACTCTTTGGCGCCGCCCTGTTGCCACCGAATGCACCCAGAGCTTGAAGAGCGGCCACTCTCTGTGCAGTACCGGGTCGCGCCACCATCTCCTCAAAGAAAGCCGACCATCTCTTGCGGGGTTTCTGGGCGACAATTCCGCCCATCGCAAAGATCGCGTCGGCGCGTGAACCAGACGTCCCTTTTTCCGCTGCCAGAGAGAGCGCCTCAAGTGCTTTCTCTGTTCCAATGGTTAGAAGCGCGTCCACGATGACGGGACGCACTCGCTCATTTGATGAAGAAAGCGCTTTCGAAAGGTGAGCGATGGCCCGCTTCGACCGGATTTCACCTAAGGCATACGCCGAGCTACGAATGATGTTTAGATCCGTAGAGGTGGTGAATAATCCGATCAGCTTTTTGTCAGCCTGTTTGAATCTATTCTTCCCAAGCTGTTCGGCCGCAAGCGCCACGACCCTTGGATCACTATCATTAAGCGACGTGTAAATCAGGTCTAGAACTTTGCCTTCGGGGGAGAGCAAACGTCGAACAGACCGAATAGCGGCGTAGCGAAGTTCCGGATCTGGATCTGAGAGAAGACTTAGAGCCGGGACTAAAGCTCTCCGGTCCGCGGCCGCTTCAATCGCGTTCAATACGATGCGTTTATCGACTCGCCCTCTGTCGAGTTCATCGACAAGTGATGGAGTCGCACGTGAGTCACCTGATTTTCCGAGGATTTTCACCAAAGAAGTCAAAGTGGTCCCTCGAGAGTTTCGCAACCTTTCGCTAAGCGCTGGAACTGCGGCCTTGCCAGCGACTTCAAGAGCCTGTTCTGCCGCACCATGAAGTCTTTGACTTTCCAGGGCTCGCAGAAGAGCCGCAATGATGCGGTCTGTATTTAAGGAGCTCGTTCCCTTTGCCACAATTTGGCCCAATGAGAAAATAACGATGCTTCGAAAAGTTGTGGTTCCTTGCTCCATGCTTCGCAAGAGAGCGTCTACAGCGCGAGCGCTTCCGAGGGTCCCCAATGCGCTTGCCGCATTGCCTCGTATCGGGTCCGAGGGGTCGCGAAGTAATCGAACAAGCGCCGGGACTGCCGAATCATCATCAAGCGTTCCAACTGCCCGAATCGCCCCCGTGCGAACATTAGAAGATGGATCGTCAAAAAGTCCGACCAAGGGCACGACGGCTCGCCGATCGCCTATCGCCGCGAGTGCCGTTACCGCAGCAGAACGGATAGCGGGATTTTTATCCTCCAGCCTACCTATAAGAGGAACCACGGCTCGTTTTGTACCAATTTGGACAATTGCATCCACAATTCGAAGCCGGACACCGTCATCCGGATCGGACAGAGAGCGAATAAGTGCCGGCAGCGTTTCAGCCCTGCCAAACGATCCGAGCATGTCAGCTCCGGCTTGACGCAATTCAATGGACGGATTGGAAAGCCACTTCTTGGCTATCGGCAGGAACTCAACCAATTTCCCTTTTGCCAACGCGCGCCCGGCGGCCGCCTTCACGGAAGAATTCTGATCCTCTACCGCTTCGGTGAGAAACTTTTTCGTGGAGCCAATACTGTACTGGGACAGTCTTTGAATGGACTGAATCCTATCTTGGGGATCTTTGCTATCAAGTCCCTCCGCATCTCGCTCCACTTGGCCGATCCAGTGAAAGCCCTGCGCCGTGGCATTCTTGGGTGTCCCTGTGAGCCCCAAGCCCAATAGCAGTAGCGTTGGCCACCTCATCCCAAGAGGGTAACGTATTAGCCCATCTGAGACCAATTGGCCGAGAAGCCCAGTTCCGAGGCTTGTTTAACCTAGCAGGTGGTGGTCATAGTACTCCTCGGTTACACTCCGCCCATGAATCCGGCAGCCCTCACTACAATTCTCTCTGAGCAAACTGGTTGTAAGAAGGATGGCGATCGTTTCGTTATATCCGACGAAGTCGCGGTCACCGTTTTTGCTTCGGCTGGAAACCAGACCTTAACCATAGAGGGAATCCGTGAGCTGTCGCTTCAAGCGAACGACACCGTGGTCGTCAAAACCGGCAGATCCGACTGCTACGCATTCTTATGCGAAGATCTTCGAGCGCTGCACGTTAAACCCGGCAAAAAGCACAGCCCCGGCTACTAGCTCAGCTATTTGCTGATACTGAAAGTACGGCGGTCTCGGACGCCATCAAAAGAAGGAAACGAAACCTTCTGGACAGCCCCTCGGACACACTTGGCCAACGCGGAGCTGGTCGACCCATTGACCCCGACATAAGACACGGTACCGGAGCCGCGAACAATAAAGCGAACGGTCGCCTGACTCACGGGGCTATTCGCCATACACCGCGCCAATCTCTGCCCTTGGCCTTGCAGCGCTCGATTCACCTGTGCATCCGTAAGCCTTTCCTCGCCACCGCCTTGGGACACATCTCCCAAGTCGACTGCCGAATCCCAAGCCTCAGTATTGGCACCCACAGGTGGAGGGCTTTTGATGCTACGCCGATCCGTCCGTTTTCCTCGATTGTTCGGATTGCGACGACCTCGTCGTTCCGCGACATTTTTTGACGGACCGATTGTGATGTCAAAGCTGTCGTCATCAAGAGAAATTGCCGAATCTGACTCCCCAGTATCTGTTCGTAGAACGGTAAAAACACCAAAACCAGCAAGACCAAGCCCGACAACTCCAGCCAGGATCGTCCCGTAGAGTGCTCGATCTCTCCGCTTCTCCCTCGCTACGTGAACGACTTCCGCGTTAGCGCGTTCTTTTGCTACACGATTCTCAGCAGCCTTACTCACCGCCTCTTCGAACAGCGGGTGTGATTCAATCGGAGTTTTCTCACCAGTAAAGCTGTCGGAAACAAAATTTCCTGGTTGAGCTTGGCCTTCGGCAATCTGCTCTAGTAGCCCGGCGGTCGTGTACGGGCCATAGTCGAGCTTGTTTCGACTCAGAAGCCAACGCTCTTCGTTGCTGTCAGCCCGGGTCGCCTGAGGGGCCATCCCTTGACCAATTTTTTGCGCCAGAGATTCAGTTGGCGCTTTGCGCTTTACCGTCTTTCCCTTCGCCTTTTCACCGACTAGCGCGTCAGAAATCACCCCCCGCAAACGGGCTAAATCAGTCGGACGTTTGTCAGCTGAATCCTGGGTGCAGGCGTTCAGAATATTATCGACGCCAGCTGCGAGCCCTAAAGCCGTACTCGGTCTGGGACAGCCAGGTTTTGCCGGTTGCCCCATCAAAATCTCATAGAGCAAACTGCCAATGCCGAAGACATCTGAGCGCGCCGTGGGCGGAGTTCCACTGGCGACCTCCGGCGCAATACTCGCAGCGAGCGGAGCCGCCTCGGACTTTTGAAGCAACGGCCACAACCCAAAATCTGCGAGAGTCAAATGCCCAGACTTATCAATAGTCACGGAATCGAGAGAAAGGGCACCATGCGGGGTTTCGCACGCCTCAAGCGCTTTAATTAGCTGAGTAACGATATTCCGCGTGCCACGAGGCGAGAAACCGGTCGCACCTGTGTCCTTCTTCCTTTTTAGAAGCTGACGAACCGTGTGCCCTTCGATGAAATCTGTGACTAAAAGGTTCCTGCCACCTTCCGAAACGACTTCAATGGGTCGAGCAATGCTTGCTTTGTTACTTGCTTGCACAGGTTTAACAGCGTCAGCAACTTGAGCAAGGTCTGTCGCACCCACCGGGATAGTGAACAGGTGCAAACTCACAGGCTTGCCGGTTCTATTGTCTTTCCCTCGATAGACCGCAGCAAAGAGACTGTCGAACTGCTTCGGGCCAAAGCTATACCGGGACGTGGGCGGCAGTTGGTCGGCTCCACCACGCGCTTCTGAATTTTCGCCGGCCTCAGTCACTTGCACTAACTAAGAGTGTACGAAGCTATGAGAGTGGGGTCAAAAGCGCGACAGCTAAAACCGGAGGCCGTTTTTTATCCGATATGTGACCCAATTGTATCCAAGGTAGGCAGACCCAGCTAACCCCGCAACACCAAGCACAACAGGAGCACCCGCAACCATTACTGCAACGGATACTCCCGCAGCAGCGGCGGCACGAATACCTTTGCGTTTAGCAACGGCTTTTTTTTGCGGAACAAGAGACTGACTCACACCCTTAACGCTGCCTGATGAGCGCAAAGGAGTCAAACAAACTTGAAAAAAAGAGCTCAACCTAGCCGCGATGTTGCGTGAGATTCCCGCATATAAGGAACGGAAAACATTGAGAAGACCAGTGTGCATGCTAAACTATCCTTAGCGAAATGGGCAGAAGTCAAAGCACACGGGGAGCGGTAGCAGTTGGCCTAGGAGGCATATTATTCATTGCCGGCGCCGGCCTTTTACTCGGCTACAAACTGCAGCTTAGCTCGGCTTCTGCAGGTCTTGAGGCTGTGCAAACGGAAGAGCAAATCCAAGCCGCAAAAGAAGCTGGAAAAAGCAGTCTTGCAAACACAGTGAGGGAGAAGACCACAGAATTTTTGCAAGGCCAGGTAGAGCTCGAGTTTGAGGGGACAAACATCTTGGTGCCATGGCAGGAGCTCGGCGCAAGCGTCGACGAAAGCCTTCTTGAACGAGGCCGAGTTGACAACAAAGGTGAACTAACAGGCCTGTTTCCTGTAGCAGTCGACCGAGACCAAGCGGAGAAAAAGCTTCGTTCTCTCAAAACGCGCCTCGATCGGCCTGCAGAAAATGCTCGGATGGACTTAGAGAACCGAACAATTCACAAGGCGAAGGCCGGTGTTGGGCTTCAGGTTTTCAGTTCGGTAAGCGCCATTGAGGTAGCAGGCCGCGCCGGATCAAAAAAAGTCATTCTACCCGGAGTAGAGCTTCCGCCTTATCAAGGCGTCAAAGAGTTGGGTATCGACGACATTTCTACCGTGCTCGCGTCCTTTAAGACCAAATTCTCGATTGCAGAAAAATCCAGGAACGCAAACCTCAAGCTCGTTGCGAGCCGCATAGATGGGCACGTGATGCAGCCCGGAGACACATTCTCCTTCAACAAAGTTGTGGGAGCCCGATCTGAAAAAGAGGGGTATAAGACGGCTCACGTTATATCCAAGGGTGAAATGGTTGACGGCATGGCGGGTGGCGCTTGCCAAATCTCAACCACTCTTCACGGTGCAGCGTTCTTTGCGGGCCTCGACGTCATTGAATCGGTACCGCACTCCAGGCCAAGCACCTACGTGCACATGGGACTGGATGCGACCGTGGTTTGGCCGTATGTCGATCTGAAGCTTAAGAATTCTTACGACTTCCCTGTAGCCATCAGCTACAGAGTCGCAAGAGGCGAGGCTTATGTTGAAATCCTCGGGCGTGAACGCCCTTACGACAAGATCGCATTTGAGCGAAGCGTTGATGAACGAATTGATTTTGAAACCATTACCCGAGAGACCGATGACATCGCTATCGGGCATATGGTTGTCGACCAACCAGGCTACCCAGGCTACAAGGTCTCCCGAAAAAGAATCTTTTATAAAGACGGAAAAGCGGTCAAGTCCAACAAATGGAACCTGAACTACCGACCGGTCGTTGAATACGTGCGAATGGGGATGAACCCTGACCCAAACCTCGGACCACCAAGAGCGAAAAAGCCCCATGGACCAAAGCCGGCCGAAGGGCGCTTTCGGTTAACGCAGTAAACGAGTTACTGAGATATTCCGTAAAACTCACGCAACCCTTGTACGATCATGCTGATCCGAGTTGCGGTGTCGCCGTCGCCGCCGTAGCGGGCGTTAAGCTCTTCTAAAACTGCTAGATTAAACGCGAGCTCCAAGAACTCACCGTCGGAGAGGTCAGCATTACGCGATTCCGTTTTGCGCCTGATCACAATCGTCATCTGGACTAGCAGGTCGCGCCCATGATTGTCGTGAAACTCTGGTGGAACTTCCCAGTTTTGGGCCCGCATCAGGTCGTGCTTGCCGGCAAAATCTCGTTCCGCCATCTTGTCGAGTGAATTTTGAATCGTGGCATTCACGTTGCCGTACCAACGCTGCATTGCGGCACCGTACTCTCGAGAGTTCTCGTCATAGCGGCCAAGGAGTGCACTTAACACGTTGGTGTCTCCGTCGTAGCGAACCCAACCCGCTTCGATGGTCTGGTCAAATGTGGCAGAACCAGGCTGGCCCGGCTCGGAGTTTTCTGTTTCCCAGCCATCGTGACAAGGACAGTCGGTGGTCTTGGTTCCCAGCTTCGGCGAATCAGCGAGCGAAGGCGATGCGAGCTCACCCGTCTCCCCATCCCTTTCGGAACCTTCGTCAAAGGCACAGGAGGCAAAAGCGGTGATTAGCGGAAGTACGAACAGTGCAGTGCGCATAAGGGCGCCT
>CAYPIX010000053.1:0-25719 GCA_964410875.1 uncultured Kofleriaceae bacterium | reverse complement strand
GGCTGTTCTCTCAGTATCTTTGACCAATAGTGGATGGAAACGTCGACATTCCCCTCGTGTTTTTCGGCGATATTCGCGAGCTCACTTAGAAGGCGCTCTTGCTCTTTAGAACCAGCGGGCATTCGCTCTGCGCTGTCTCTGAGAACATCTCGCAACCCCTCCCAATCTCCGTCCATACTATGCATTTTGCGAACAAAGCCAAGAGCAGCACCGTGCCCTGGAGCAATTGCAAGTATCTTTTTACAGACGTTGAGACCTTGTGCCCGTTCACTAGACACCCCAGCTAAAACGTCTTCGAGAATGGAAACTCGATGCGAACTTGGTAGGCCTCTCCCTTGGTTCTCTACCAGTTCTAACAGTTCAACATAGAGCTCTTCTCCCCTATAAAGATCGCAAAGCCTTCGAAATGCGAATTCGTTTTCAGGATCGGACTCAAGTGATAAAGAAAAACAGTTCTTGGCTGTTTCAATGTCATCCCCGTATCGAAGGTAAAGATCACCAGCCCTGAGAAAGAGAAAAGTGGATAATGGCAAGTGTGTAGCTGTTTCCGCTTCGGCTACATATTTGCGGGCAACATCCTCCCACCTTTCGTGAAGAGCGGAGAGTTCATCTAGAAGTTCAAGCGCACTAGGGTCATTTGGGCGAAGAGCAAGGAGCTGTTCTATGCACTCTCGACCAGGTGTTTCTGCGAGCAACTGATAGACACAAAGTCGGCCCTTGCTAAGAAGCAGATCGGCCTTTCTATCCTCGTCATTTGAAGCATCGATCTGGAGATTCAAGAGCTCGACCGCGAGCTCCACGTCACCGCGTGTTTGCAGTTTGTTTCGAGTCGCTTCAAACGCTGAGGCGATCTCAGCCCGGTTCAGTTCGTCTCCCATAGCGGCGAGCTCGGCAAACGCACTTTCATCGCGTAAACCGTTCCCCAAAACCGCTAGATATTCTTCAAACCCCAACAAAAATCCCCCAGCGATAGCTTCCTAAGAAGCTAACCTAGTAAGCGTATCTCGAGCTTTGGCCACCAAACAACCAAACGTCGGGCTCCTAAAGCAGAATTTTATGACTAGTTACAGGAAGGTGCGTGACTGGTAAGGTGCCGCCGTGCACGACAGTGACACACCTCTTCGGGGAGCTCTCCGTTTCTTAGTGCCCTATCGCAAACCGGTTTTGTTTGGTTGCGCCATGTTACTGGCGACCAGTGCACTTGCGCTTACTATTCCCTACTACCTAGGCAAAATTGTAGATGCCCTGCGAGCGCCGTCCCCGAGCGAGACGATTCCAAGGCTCGCTTTGTTTATGGGCGGCCTCGCCATCTTCCAAGCTCTCACCCGGATTTGGTCCAGGGTTGCCATTTTCAATGCCGCGCGAATGGCCGAGTTCGACATTCGCTCAAAGTTGTTTCGCCACTTGCTGTCCATGGACCAGAAATTCATGAGTTCCAAAACAAGCGGCGACTTGATGTCGAGACTCACGAGCGACGTGCAAACTCTTCGCGCTCTATGGGGACCTGCAATCCTAAACGTCGTCAACACGACTTTCATTTTCTCGGTCGCTCTATTTCTCATGTTCCGGATCGACTGGCGGCTGACCCTCTGGGCGGCTCTACCGTACCCGGCAATGGTTGGCCTAGGCGCAATATTCGGTCGACAGATTTACCGGGCTAGCCGCGCGGTTCAGGAAGAATTAGGGTTTCTAACCTCTCGGGTTCAAGAAGACCTGTCTGGCATTGGCGTTATAAGGACCTATGGCTTGGAGCGCGCGCGTGAAGACAAGTTTCAACAAAGCTCATCCACTCTCTTAAAGAGAAACATGAAACTGGCGCTAATTCGAGGCCAGCTTGCACCGGTATTAGGCGGAGTCGCTTCATTGGGTACGGTGGCAGTACTTTGGGTTGGCGGACACGCGGTGGCCGAAGGTCGAATTGGTTTAGGTCAGCTTATCCAGTTTAACGGGTACCTGCTTCTACTTGTTTGGCCAACGTTGGCTCTCGGCTGGATGCTCTCACTATTTCAACGTGGTTTTGCTTCCTATCAAAGAGTACAAATGCTGCTCGGAACTCCTTCGAGCATCCAAGACGGCAACGCGGCGCCGGGCCCCTTAAAAGGCAAACTGGAAATCAAAAACTTTTCCCTTTCTCTCGGGGGTATAGATGTACTAAAGAACGTCTCGATCTCTATTGATGCTGGGCAAACCGTAGCCATTGTGGGGAGAACCGGTTCTGGCAAAAGTGTTCTAATCGACTCCATTGCGCGGATTCACGATGTCCCCCGAGGGAGCATCTTTATCGATGGTCATGACATCGTAGATTTACCTCTCCATACCTTGCGTGGCGCGCTTGGATACGCGCCCCAAGATGCATTTTTATTCTCGAGGACATTGTCGGAGAACATTCTAATGGGCTTAAACCGAGGAGATTCTGAGCGCCCTGCTAGTGAAGAGGATATTCTTTCGGCCGCGCGCTCCGCAGGTCTCGCTCGCGATCTCGACACGCTACCCAATGGCTTGGAGACAATGGTCGGGGAACGAGGCGTCACCCTCTCTGGAGGTCAAAGACAACGAGTAGCTCTAGCTCGTGCCCTGGCAACAAAACCCGCGGTCCTACTTCTCGACGATTCACTTTCATCAGTAGACGCGGAAACTGAGAAAACTATTCTAACGGAGCTAGAAACCGAGACACGAGACAGGACGTCTATTCTGATTTCGCACCGAGTGGCGGCCGTCACTATGGCGGATGTCATCTTGGTTATGGACGAGGGCCGGGTTGTCGAACAGGGAACGCATGAGCAACTCTTGGCCAAAAACGGTGTCTACTCTGACGTGTATCGGAGTCAAATACAGACTGGCGGTGCACTTTGAGTCAAACATCGTCAAAAGAAGAACAAGTTCTCGGCAAAGCCTATGATGTCAAACTTGCTAAACGTCTTTGGAAGTTTGTTCGCCCTCACAAAAAGCTTCTCATTTTTGCTCTCATCCTGATTCCTATCAGCACAGCCTTCACTCTCGCCCAGCCGAGGCTTCTGAAAATCGCCATCGACGACTATATCGGAATCAAAAAAACCGACGGGCTGACCTGGATTGCCCTTCTTTACATTGGTTGCGTGACCATGTCGGCTCTTATTACTTTTGCGCAGCTCTACTTGCTTCAGCACCTGGGACAGCGATCTATGCACGACCTACGCATAGCTACTTACAGGCATGTCCTCCAGCTGCGATCGGGGTTTTTCGACAGAGTCCCTATTGGGCGAGTGCTGACTCGTATGACCAATGATGTCGAAAACATCAACGAGATGTTTGCGGCGGGCGTGGTCCTTTTGATTGCCGATGCATTTCTGTTGTTGGGAATTGTAGGCGCCATGGCGCAGCTCAATGCAAAGCTCACACTGATTACATTTACCGTGGTTCCACCGCTTATTTTGCTGGTCCTTTGGTCCCGCAACATTATGCGTAAGTCGTTCCGACAAATTCGCCTCAAACTTGCGTCGATGAACGCCTATGTAGCGGAACACCTTAGTGGGTTGGCCATTGTCCAGCTATTCGCGAGACAGAAACCTGCTGCAGAGGACTACGACAAAATAAACGGTGAGTACAGGAACGCTTACCTAGGGGCCATAAGAGCTGACGCCATTATGTATGCCATTGTGGAAGCGGTTGGAATTGTCTCTGCCGCGCTCATCGCTTGGTACGCCGGCGCCAACATCGGCGAAGGCGGCCTGACAGTTGGCTTGGTGGTTGCCTTCGTCGAATACGTCAATCGCTTCTTCATCCCGGTAAAAGATCTGTCCGCCAAATACGCTGTCATGCAATCCGCGATGGCTGCAACGGAGCGTATCGTTTCGCTTCTGGATACTGACGAACCTGACGCTCCTGCGCGAGAATCGACCAACACAGAACCTCCCAGCGAAACCCTCGAGGGCGATGTTGTGATCGCATATGAAAACGTTGAGTTTTCCTATAAAGCCGGAGAACCAATTCTGCGAAACGTTTCTCTTAGTGTTGACAGAGGCGAAACTGTCGCAGTCGTCGGAGCGACCGGCTCTGGGAAATCAACACTCATCCGACTGTTGTCTCGCCTATATGAGCCTACGGGAGGCAAGATTACTTTTCATGGACGTAACATCCTTGACTGGGACCCTGCAGATCTTCGCGCCCGAATCACCGTAGTATCTCAAGACGCCTTTCTGTTTGCCGGAACGGTAGCGGAGAACATTCGGCTAGGAGCACAAGGATCTTCGACTGTGGAAGTAGAGGCAGCCCTCCGAGATGTTGGAGCGGAAAGCCTTTTGAACCGAGAAAAAAACGTCGAGGAAATGAAGGTGATAGAAAGAGCCACCAATTACTCTGCAGGTGAAAAACAGCTTATTGCCTTCGCTCGAGCGCTGCGGCGAAATCCGGAAATCCTAATACTTGACGAAGCAACTGCTCACGTTGATCCAGACGCAGAGGCACAAATCGAAAAGGGCCTTGCGGCACTTATGCAAGGGCGTACTACCCTAGTAATCGCTCACCGACTATCGACTATTCGAAGAGCCGATCGGATTATTGTGATGGCGAATGGAGTTATCGCAGAGTGCGGAACAAGGGAAGAACTCTTAGAGAAGAACGCCATCTACGCGCGATTAGAGCGTTCTTTTCAAGAAACGTACTAAGCGGCGGAAAAAATCCGAACTCTCTTCTCTTTTCTGCAAATCCGGACGCCGAACACTTTATTCTCTCCGGTTACAAGCGATACAGTGTGAATGTGGGGGGGTGGGCAAGAGCCCGATGGCTTTCAGCTATCAATGCACTGGCCGAGATGGGCGACACAGCTCGCGAACATCGCGATGCGAACAAGGTCGTTTCGTTTGCGGCCACACAAGTAGCAAAGATTTGTCCGGGGCAAGTTGCTATAGCCGTTATCTTATCCGACGGCAAACTTATCGCCCATGCCCACAAAAAGAGCCACTGCACTAACGACGCTATCACCCGGCTGACCAAGTCAATGGCTCGCGGCCTGACGCAAATTATAAGTACTGGATATGAAGAGATCTCCGCGACCTACTCCGGCGACAGTTCGTTGGCCGCCCAAGGTCAGTCGTCCGACAACCTCCTGTCCACCTTTGCTTTCGTAAGGCATAACAATGTACCTGTAGGGGCTGTTGGTGTTCTCTGTGACAAATTGGACGACATGGACGAAGCCTACCAACTTCTTACATTCGCAGTTTCGAGACTAAGCGAGAGTTTTGGGCATACCAATGATGCCAACACTAACAACGAACCAAGAGAGTCTTTTGCCCCTGCAAGAAGTTGCGCAATCGTGGCAGGCGACCGTGGGCAGCACCATATAAAGCAAATATGCAAACATCTCGGCGCCATTGGGTTTGAGATCGTTCCAGCCTCAACTCCAGAAGCAATTTACGAAAAAGCGACAGCAACCTCACCACGACTAATCGTTCTCGATCAGGGGTATTTAGCTGAGAAAATTTTCGCAATGCTTGAACTTATTCGTTCCGATCCAAGAACGAGACATTGTGCAATTGTTGTTGTGTCTGACCCCAAGGGACCTAGGGTATCCGCAGATGAGACCTGGAACCCGGACATTTCCGCTCCCTACATCGCAGCCAGCGTTCGAGGGCTCCACGGGGATTGTCAGCAAAAGCGAGGAGCCAGGGTTCTCCTTGCCCTGAGCGACCCTAAAAAACAAATTGATGTCGGCACGAACCTAAGCGATCGCGGTTACCTTGTCCGTGAAGTTGAAGAAGATCGAATCTTGAAGGCAGCAAGGAGCTTTCGACCCGAAGTCGTAATTACAGACAAAACACGAACCGCTCGTGGGTCTGACGTCGTTGCCCTGCTTCGTTCTAACCCGTCGACAGCACTAACCTCGATCTTTCAACCTGCGCGCCTTGATGATGTAGCCTTACATCAAAATCTACAGCATATTCTTTGTCAGCGGGATAAAGAGCTAGGCTCGTCTCCCAATACGGGTCTTCCAGGAAGCAACGCAATTGCCCAATCCGTAAACAAGAAGCTCTTGTTTGAACAGGGAAAATGGGCCTTCTGTTACCTAGACCTCGATCATTTCAAATCGTTTAACGACACCAAAGGATGTGCCAAAGCGGATAGCGTTATCCGTCACTCTGCTGAGCTTATTGCAAACACCCTAACGGGAGCAGCACCAGGCTCGTTTCTTGGTCACATTGCCGGAGATGATTTCTTTTTCGTGGTCCCTGAATCAACGGTTGATACGCTTTGTAGCCGACTCTGTGCTGCGTTCGATTCCGTGTTGCCCAACTTCTACACAGAAGAGGAGCGTGCATTGGGGTACATCGAAGCCGTGGATCGGTATGGAAAAAACCGAAAATTCCCAATGCTGAGCATCTCGGTCGTCGCCATTACAGCGCTTGACGAGCAAGCTGCGTCTTATACAAAGCTCACAGAAATCGCCGCCAAGCATAAACGAATAGCCAAGAGATCCTTGTCGTCAAGCTATGTGAGAGACGGTAAAGTCATTGTCGGAGACAAACGACCTGGGCGCCGCAAAAGAAAAAGCACCTTAACTCAGTGGCTAAAACAGAACGTCATGGGTGGGCGGGCAGACGAAGACACCGACTCTCTGTAAGCCAGTACCAGTAGCTGCCTAGACTTTCACACCTAATTCGACTCCTGTCGCTGCCGCAGCCCCAACCAAGTCGCTCGAAGGATCTACTAATTTCAATTTGGCTACCGCTTTTTCTAGAGGGGCACTAACAATACTGCCACTACGCAACGCTGCCACTTCACCGAAACGGCCTTCGGCGATCAAATCGACCGCTTTAACGCCGAACCGCGTTGCCAAGTTCCTATCGAACGCACACGGAGCACCGCCACGAAGGATATGTCCCAAGACGCTGACGCGAACATCGTATTCGGTCCGTTGGCGAATCGCTTCGGCGAGTCTATGCCCTGCCCCGCCCAAACGCTCTTGTTTGGTTGCGTCACCTTTTGCGAGTACCGCGTAATCTTCCCCTTCAGGTTTCGCACCTTCCGCTACCACGGCAATACTGTAGCTATGTCCTCTTCCACGTCGACGGTGAAGGGTTTGCACAACTCGTTCAATATCGTAGTCCATCTCAGGCACTAAAATCACATCAGCGCCTGTGGCAAGCCCAGCGGTGAGAGCAATCCAACCGGCGTAACGCCCCATGACTTCACAAATGATGACACGGTCGTGGCTTTCCGCTGTGGTATGCAACCGGTCGATCGCAGCCATAGCGACTTCGACCGCGGTTTGAAAGCCAATGGTGTACTCAGTCGCCTCAAGGTCGTTGTCTATAGTCTTAGGAACACCCACAACCTTTAGTCCCTTGTCCATCAGTTTTTGGCCAATTGACATCGTCCCATCGCCGCCGACCATAACCACGGCTTCAAGCTCCAACTGTTCAATATTGGCCACGCACGCCTCTGAAACATCGTGAACCTCTTCTTTTTGATTGGGTAAGCGAATCGGAAACGCAAAAGGGTTCGCCCTATTCGACGAGCCCAGGATTGTTCCTCCCCTAGCCAGCAAATTTCCTACTCCAGCAGGCGTAAGATCAACGAACCTCTTATCGTAAGTGCCAGCAAATCCGTCCTTTATGCCAACAACGTCCCAACCATGTGTCCAATGAGCGTGTTTTACCACCGCGCGAATCGCAGCGTTAAGCCCTGGGCAGTCGCCCCCGCCGGTCAATATTCCAATGCGCTTAGCCATGCTCGGAGTGTACGAGATAGAGACAGGTTTACGGAATAGCTGCGAAGAGATACAGTCCGACCATGCCGCTCATGGAAGGACTTGAAGTCTACCGATCTCCCGTTCACGGATACGGTATCCGTACCAACCGACCCTTTGAAAAAGGCACGACTCTGATTTACGGGGACGGTGTTCTGTTTCACGAAGATGACGACTTTGACGATGAGTACGCGCTCATTGTCCCAGCCTACGACGACACCGGCAAAGAGATACCCAGTATGTATTGGGACCTTGCCTGCCAAAGCCGATGGATCAACCACTCTTGCGATCCCAACACCGAGGTCGACACCAAATTTTCAGAAGACGGAAAACGCGTTATCGCGTGGTGGACCGCTCTTCGTGACATTCCAACAGGCGAAGAACTAGCGTATGACTATTCTTTTTCAGGGCACCTCGCAATTCCTTGTCATTGCAAAGCTGCTAGCTGTAGAGGTCTGATTGTTGATCCCGATGAGTCACATCTCATTCCGGAGCAGTACAAACAACTGTTTAGACAGCCGGCGAAACTGGCCGGTTAACGCCGGCTAAAGCCGGCAATGCCCACTATATGATGCCGACGTGCTTTAGGTGCTCGGCAACCAGGATGCACCCTTTCGCGGCTCCCATCTTGGTATTGTGAGAAACGAGCATGTACTGCCATCCATTTTTTACGCTCTCGTCCGGGCGGAGTCGGCCGACTGTCGTGGTCAAACCGTTGCCTCGGTCCCTATCCAGGCGGACCTGAGGCCGATATGTGTCGCTGTGAACATGAATAAGTTCGTCGGGCGCTGTCGGATAGTGTTTCTCCTCTGCACCCGCGGAACGCCATGCGCTCTCTATCTCTTCAACGGTCGCTGGTTTTTCCAGCTCTAAGTGAACTGCCTCTGTGTGCCCCTCAAGTACGGCGATTCGAGTGCAAGTGCAAGAGATGGCAACGTCCGCCGATACCACAACACCGTCGACAACATCCCCGAGCACCTTGGCGGTCTCCAGCGCTACTTTTCTCTCCTCACCCGGAATGAAGGGGACAACATTGTCAGTGACATCAAGGGCTATCACCCCTGGTGACCGCCCCGCACCAGAAACTGCCTGCATTGAAACCATATTGACGCGCCGCACGCCAAACGCCTTGTGAAGCGGAGCCAACGTAATTGCGAGGCCAACTGTGGTGCAATTGGGGTTGGGCGCTACAAACCCTTTCCAACCACGCGCTTTCGATTGCTCCTTTAAAAGGTATGCATGCTCGAGGTTGGTTCCTGGCAACAGAAGCGGGACATCATCTTCATACCGAAAGGCGGAAGCGGTTGATAACACTGGTGTGGTCTTGGCGTACTTAGGCTCGAGCTCTTTCGCGGCCGATGATTCAACCGCAGAGAAAACCAAATCCACAGTGGAAGCATCGAAACTGCTGGCGTCCTTAACGACCATATCGGCGAAGAGAATGGGAAGCTCGCCCTCTCCAAACCAACCGACCGAACCGTCCACAGAAATGGCATCTCGGTACGATTTACCTGCCGATCGTTTTGAGGCTAGGAGCTCGCCCACCTCAAACCAGGGATGATTTATAAGAGCGCCGAGGAATTGCTGACCTGCTAAGCCCGTTGCCCCAACTACCGCCACTCGAAGTTTTGAATTCACTGTCATCTCAGATTCTCAAACCGTAACGCAACGGCCACATAGTTTTGAACGTTTTGTTTTAAACATGCCCTAACCTGTCCTTATTCCTCCACTGATCAAGCAGCGGAAGAAAAACGCCAACAATAAGGATGGTCGAGCCTAGGTATTCCTGCCAAACCGGAACAATGTCATAGAATAAAAAACCAAGAAAGTAAGCAAAGACAGGCGTAATCAAGGTGTAGAGCGATGACTCCGCTGCGGGGATGTAACGTACGGCATGCATGACAAGGACCCGGCCCAAAAACGGGCCGAGCAACGCAGCCAAACCGCATAAAAGCCAGCCGTACCAACCAAGGGAATTAAGACCACTTGCAAACCCGGGGACGAGGGCCAGAACCAAAACCGCCAACCAAAGTCGAGCCGCGTTGACAGTGGCAGGCCGAATCTCGTGGATGACTTTTCGGGTGTAAACATGCATAAGTGCAAACCCAAGAGACGACACCAAAGCGAAAACAACCCCTGCTAAGTTCGCATGAGCAGTATCAGCACCGGGAAAACGGATAATCCCCAGCCCGACAAGGGCAAGGATCAGCCCGAGCCAAAACCCGACCGCAGGTCGCTCTCCCAAGAAACAGAAAGCTGCGGCGGTTACCATGAGAATTTGGGTCTGCTGGACCACAGATAGTAACCCTGGGCTGATGAGCTGTATCGAGAGCTGCGTACAGAGATTTCCCACGATCGTCAGCACACCTAACACTAGAGCTGCCTTGTACTCAGCCCGTCTATTACTCGGCCGCCCTCGCTCAGTCACGGTAGCTAGAGTGCTTAGCGCAGCGCCTATTGCGAGCATGGCCAGCACCACAGAGCCATAGGGAGCGAACAGCCCAACGCGCTTGTAAGG
Source organism: uncultured Kofleriaceae bacterium (assembly GCA_964410875.1). Lineage (GTDB taxonomy): Bacteria > Myxococcota_A > Polyangia > Haliangiales > Haliangiaceae > CAYPIX01. Next base: position 15,478 of record CAYPIX010000053.1, on the reverse strand, counting down.
AATGAAGAATACGGCGACCAAAAGCGCGGCAATGACGGCGAGAACCACCCCGATATTCCGACGCTTCATGAAAATGGGCTGTACCGCAGCAGCTCAAAAATTGGCACCTGTTTCCCCAACCAGGGGTACAGAAGGGACCGGCGGCAAAAAGCCCAACGTTTCAAGACATGTAGGTGCCCTGGCAGGCGGAAAATCGGTTCTTTCCCGTACAAGTGCGGAGACATCTCCCTCCGGTTAGGAGGCTAGCTGCGTAATTGATTTCAACTAGTTAAAGTTGGCGCGAATCGTGAACTTAAATTCTATGGGATGAGGAAAGTTACGACAATTTTAGGGTTCCTAGTGCTCGCCAGCGGTTGCTTGGTGGGTCAGAGCAGCGGCAACAATCTAAGCGCCGACGGTGGCGGACTTTGTGCTGCTGGTCCACTGGGCGCTCCGATTTCAGATTTCAGCGGCATGGAAGCATGCTGCCAAGCTCAGGGTGGAGAAGCCCACTGTTTAGACCCAGCGAATATTGAAGCTGGCGCCCTTACTGAGCTTAATGGCCGACTAGATACCTGCGCAGGAGGCGGACTCTGTGTTCCAGACGGCTTCCTACGAACCGGTGGCGCTGAGCCTCCTCAGACCTGTAGCGCATTTGGCGGTGACGGCGTTTGTCTTTCTGTATGCATCCCAGAGATTGCTAACAATCCAAACGTTGGATTGCTTCAACAGGGTGATTGCGCCGGTGGAGACGAACTGTGCGTACCGTGCATCAATCCCCTCGACCAAACGGACACGGGAGCTTGCGCGCTGCGCGACCTTGCGACCTGCGATACCCCGGGAGGCACTGGTGGAGGACCTGTCGCCGGCCTTAGTTGTGACAATCCTCAACAGATTCTCGACGCAAGCACGTTTCCAAGCTGTGCCCCGGATGCTCACTGTATACCAGAGGCAACAGTTGCGGGCGCCGGGCCTGAGTTGGTCGCTCGGTTAGCACCTTGTGCCAATGTTCCGGGAAGTCTCTGTGTTCCAGACATTGCTGCCGAATCTGGTGGATTCTTTACACTGGCTACTTGTAACTCCGTTGCTGGCGCTGAGGGCCGATGCGCGTCGCTCTCGATCCCTGAAGTCGCTGCTCAAGCGGACTTGCTTCCACAGGGAGCTGCGGCCGGATGCGGGATCAACGAAGCTTGCGCGCCCTGCTTTAGCCCAATCGACGGATCGGATACCGGCATCTGTGGACTCGCTTGCGACCCAGGAGCCGTCCAGGCACCAGTTGTGCTATCGAGCTGCGGCGACAACGGTGGTAAGTGCGTGCCCAACACCTCAATCCCGGTTGAACAGCAAGAGCTCGTCGAGCAACTCGATTGCCAATCGGAAAACGACAGCTGTGTTCCAAACCAGATCCTTAATGCCGGCCCCTACTCGACCTGTGATGGAAGCTCGCTCTTCCTCGGCAACTATGTTGGAAGCTGTCTGAACACCGACATTCTCAATGTTCCTCTATCGGGTCTTATTCCCCGAGAGAACTGTGACGACCTTTTTGGTGACGGTTTCAGATGCGTACCATGCGAGCGAAACGGTGAGCCAACTGGCGCTCCCGGTTGCCCAGGAACCTAGAGTCTAAGAAGACAAACAAATCTACGCGCCGCTCGTGAATGGGCGGCGCTTTCATTTTCCGGACCGGGTTCGCTGACGCATCACCTCGTAGAGGACCACCCCTGTCGCGACAGATACATTGAGAGAGCCAACCCCTCTTCCGAGCATGGGTATCTCGATGTGAAAATCACAACGTTTCTCAACAAGAGGCCTAAGCCCTTTGCCTTCGGAGCCCAAGACCAGAACGAGCCCACCGGTTGCATCAAATTCTGGCAAGGGGCTCGCGTGCTTGCGAGCCGCAACCGCTGCCGACCAGAGCCCCTCTTCTTTCACTTGATCGAGGGAACGGGCTAAGTTGACCACACGTACGACTGGCACCAACTCGCTCGCCCCTGCGCTGGACTTTGCCACTGTCGCATTTATCGGCGCGGCTCTGTCTTTCGTCACTACAACACCGTCAACGCCGAAGAGGTAGGCGGAACGCAGTATCGCGCCCAAGTTGTGGGGGTCGGTAATCCCATCTAAGGCCAAGAGCAGAGCAGCTCTATCTTGACTTGGTGCGATCACATCTTCCAGTTCTGCAAACTCGAACGGTTTTACCTTTGCGACCACGCCCTGGTGGTTTTGATAAGGGCCAACGAGTTTTTCTATCGCTTCTTTTTTTATTCTCTCGACACGAATGCCGGCCGTTTTGGCGTCGGCTTCCAAGCTATGGTCGGCCGTTAGCAGAACGGATACCACCCGCTCGGGTCTTCGCTTTAACAGCTCGCGGACGGGCCCCGTCCCAAAAATCAGTCTGTTTTCTTCAGCCGGCGGCAAGTTTCAACTCTTGCGTGATTTCCGCTGCCCTTGCACCCGGATCCGCATCATCGCGAATGGGACGCCCCACAACCACCGCACTGGCACCCGCGCGAATCGCTTCGCCAGGAGTCGTCACTCGCTTCTGGTCTCCGTGATCCGCACCTTTCGGACGAACTCCGGGGGTCACTATCAAAAACTCCTTCGGTACCAAACCGCGGATTCGCTTGGCCTCAAGAGGCGAACAAACGATCCCATCACAACCAGCCTCAGCGGCAAGGAGAGCAAGTTTTTCAACCTGAGTATCTACGGGTCTATCGCCTACAACTTCGTCCAAGTCTCCTTGGTCCATGGAGGTCAGCACGGTTACCGCCAATGTTCGGACCCTCGGCTTGGTTTTGTGCGCCGCCTCAGCCGCAGCCGCCAGCATCGCGCGTCCACCACTAGCGTGAATGGTCAGAAGCTCAACCCCAAGCTCACCTGCTCGGTTCACCGCTCGAGCCACTGTCGCCGGGATATCGTGAAGTTTTAGATCGAGCATAATGGGATGCCCGGCTTGGGACAGCTGGCGCACGAGTTCTGGTCCCTCGGCGACAAAAAGCTCAAGTCCCACTTTAAGCCACGGCTCTGCTGGAGCAATCTTCCTAGCTAAATCTTCCGCAGCCTTTCTCGTTGGCACATCTAGGGCAACGATCAAACGACTCTGATCTTGGAAGCTCATTTTGTCCCAGTCCCGGCCAGCCTACGCCGCTCCTCTTCCAACTTAGCGACAATGGACTCCGTCAGCCCATCGATTGGCAACAGCTCCACGTCTTTCTCGGTTCGCCATTTGACCTCGGCGGTCCCGTCCTTAAGAGATCGTTTTCCAATCGCAACCCGGAGCGGAATGCCAATAAGATCGGCGTCCTTGAACTTTGCCCCTGGGCGTTCTTTTCGATCGTCAAGAAGCACATCGACATTCTTAGCGAGGAGCTCCTGGTAGAGGGTCTCTGCAGCTCGGTTGACTTCTTCGTCATCCTGAAGCGGCAGTACGGTAACCTCGTATGGCGCAATAGAAAGTGGCCAGCAGATCCCCCCGTCATCATGGTTTTGCTCGATAGCGGACGCGGCGACTCGAGTAATACCAATACCGTAACAACCCATCACCATGGGTTTCTCAGTTCCGCCTTCGTCTAGGAATTTACATCCCATGGGTTCGGAATATTTTGTTCCCAAGAAGAAGACATGCCCAACCTCAATTCCGCGAAAAGCTCTGTACTTCCCTTTTTCGCACCGAGCACAGTTGTCACCTGCTTGAGCCATACGGAGAGCGACAAAGTCTGTGACATTGGCGTCTCGCTCGATATCAAAACCAGTAACATGGTGGTCTTTTTTGTTGGCGCCAGTCACGCCGCCCGTGCTCCCGCGAAGCTCCTCGTCCGCATAGATGGGAATGGAGAGTCCTTGGGGGCCAACATAGCCCACAGGAGCACCGGTGGCCTCTAGCACTTGTTTTTCCCGGGCCATGAAGAGCTCTCGACAGCCGATGTGTTTTTTCAGCGCGATCTCATTTACGCCTCTGTCACCCCGCACTAATACAACGAGCGGCTTGCCATCGGCCATGTAAACAACGCATTTGATCATCTGAGCCGCAGTGATTCCCAGGTGTGTCACCACGTCCTCGATGCCGCCTTTGCCAGGCGTGTGTACCTCTGCTAGTTCTCCACCCCCGGAAACCCCCGGCTCCTTAGGCGTACGCAGCTCCGCTTGCTCGACGTTAGCCGCATAGTCGCAACTGTCACATGAGACGATCGCATCTTCACCGGTTTCGGCGAGAACCTGGAACTCATGAGATCTGGAACCACCAATGGCGCCCGTGTCTGCTTCGACTACCCTAAAATCCAGACCACAGCGAGAAAAGATTCGCTGGTAGGCAGCGTACATCGAGTCATAGGACGTATTCGCTGCCTCTTCTGAGGTATCAAAAGAGTACGCGTCCTTCATGATGAATTCTCGCCCTCTCATCAGGCCAGCACGTGGTCTTAGCTCGTCGCGAAACTTACCCTGGATTTGGAAGAGGTTTTGCGGAAGCTCTCGGTAAGATTTCACCTCGCGCCGAACCATATCGACGACCACTTCTTCATGGGTTGGCCCAAAACAGAATTGGCCCTTGCGCCTATCTTGAAAGCGAAGCAACTCGGGGCCGTATTGTTCCCAACGACCACTTTCTTGCCAGAGTTCAGCGGGAATCGACGCCGGCATGAGAACTTCCTGGGCCCCCGAGCGCTGCATCTCCTCGCGCACGATCTTCTCAATTTTTTGGACCACGCGAATGCCAAGCGGCAGAAAATTGTAGATGCCAGAGGCAAGTTGTCGGATGTAGCCGCCCCGAACCATAAAGATATGGCTCTTGACCTGAGCATCTGAGGGGACTTCCTTCAGCGTGGGTATGAAGGCTTGCCGATATCGCATAGGGCGAACCTAGACCGCCTGTCCCCTCTTTTCAAACAGCAATAGTCTGGAAAAGTTCGAGCTAGCGGAGTGCCCTTAGCTCATATTCCCCGGTTCGCATTTTACCGACCTCGAAGAGCAACCCACCATCTATACGGGCGCCATCGCCACCGAATTGAATTTCACCGGTAACGCCGGTTCTCCGCATTTGACCGAGCTCTGAGGTGAGCTGGGCCCTGCTCCTAGCCCCGGCACGAATCGCTGCTTGAATCGTGGTTGCGGCGTCGAATGCATAGGCCTCAAGTGCCGATGGCATCCGTTGATACTCAGCGCGGAATTTTTCTACAAAAAGGCCGATCGTAGGATCTCTTCTATCTGGGAAAAATCCAGGAGCAAAAAACGCCCCCTCACTGTAACGACCAGCACTGCGGAGATAAGACTCATTTACGAGTTCCGCTGTGGAAAGCAGAACGATATTCCGAGGTCCATCCCCCTCGCTGGAGTTTCTAGAGACAGGAGCGGCCATAAAGTTTTCTGACGCCAACGCTGGCGCGACCAGAGACAGACGCCTTGCTTGGTCTGGCACGAAAATCGCTCTCCACGGTTTCTGCAACTTTTCAATGTATGGCCGGAAAGAAGTCGTTTTGGGCGGGTAGCCCACGTCGACCACGACCCGCCCGCCCTGACGGGTCACCTCATCAGTAAACGCTCTGGCCACAGCCCGACCGTAGGCGTTCTCCGGGCGCAGGACCGCGAAGTCACGGATTCTTTGTTTGATCGCATGACGGGCAAGCATCCGTGCACGGCTTTCCGCTGAATGAACGACGTGGAACACATTGGACCGCCCGGCGTCTCCCTTGGGGCTATCGCGAGGGCTTAAAGAAAGCATGGGTATACCCCACCTTGCCGCTCCAACACCTGCCCGAACAGTCTCAGCCTCACCGAGAGGTCCCACCACAGCAATCACATTGTCTTGTGCAAGCTCAGTCATGGCAGTGGCGGCTACCGACGCTTTAGAAGCGGAGTCGCGCAGGGTTAATTTTGATGAAGGTGCTCCTGATGACATGGCCAACGACAAGCCACGGAGAGAGCGCTCCCCAATTCGATTTCTCCGTCCCGTGGTTGGCAGAATAGCGCCGAATTTTTCAATATCGCCTGCCCCGTCTCCCGCTGTCGCTACTTCCAGGCCAAATCTTTCAAGGGCCTCTTCAACGTCGGAACGGACGTCATCGGCCCTCCCTCGATCACCAAGCGTTACTAGTTGGTTGGCGAAGCGGTTTCCTAAATAGGCTGCCGCTGGTCCGTCATCGCGTTTGCGAGATTTGTATGCCTCTTCAACTTGGTCCTCGGGCAATTCCGTCACAAGTTTCTTCACTTCAGCTATCGCATAACGCTGTTCTGACTTTCGCGCGATTTCGTACCATGCGTCGTAATACGTAATGGCTTCTACGGAACGCCCCACGGCGGAAGCAGACGAAGCGCTGGCGGCAAGCCACTCCGCGTGCTCTTCTCGGTCCTCGATATTGACCGCCGGCTCGGCGTTCCTGAGAAGTCCGTAAGCGTTCTCAAAGTCGCCCAGGTAGTTAAGAGCAATTCCCTTGTACAAGGAACCTCGCCCCAGAATGCCTGGGTTCTCGGTGAGGCCTTGTAGGGAGTCGACCCTATTTATTGCGCTATCGTACTTCCCGGCTCTAACCGCGGACATTGCAGAAAACAAAACCGCGTACGGCACGACGGGGTCATTTGGGTACTCTGTGGCAAGAGAATCGAATTTGGTCTGAAGAGACCTTCGACTCTGTTTGTATTGGCTCTCAAGCTCAATATAGCGAGCCCTAGCTACCGGGTCGCCGTTCGTTGGAACAGGCGGAACCGTCAGCACCATCCGTTTTCGTGGGCACCCTGCGGCAAACAGCAAAATAAAGCCCAGGATGAGAGCTCTCTCTGTCTTCACGCCTTATCCTATCGCATAATCTGGAGCTCTGCGCCAGATTTGGCGCCTAGGGCTTACCTTCTCGTGACGACGCCGCGCTTAAAGAGAAGAGTATGCTTGAGGTTGCGGCCTTTCAGCTCCGGATACCTTGTCGCAGCAATTATTTTCTCAAGTTCAGCGTCAAGCTTGGAGTCAAACCCCACGACGAACACGTCCTTGACCTTGCCAGACTTCTCCACTCGCATGGAGAGTACAACTTTGCCATTTGCGCGCTTCCGCTTTTTCAGAACCGCCTTTTCTATCTCGTCCAACGCGCGATTTGACGGTGCGCGTTTTGCGCCTAAGATGGCTGCACGCTGTCTAGAGTCTACTATTCGGTGAGGAACAACCTCTTCATTCTTAGGGCTCGCCTTAGCTCCTGCTCGAGGAGCTACGCTCCCGGCACCTTTCTTCGTCTTGGCAAGAGAAACATTCACGTTGCGTAGTGCTGGCCTTTTTGCTGACTTGACCTTCACTGCGCTTCCCTTCGCAGGGGCTTTCTCAGCCTTTACGTCATTCTTCGCATTGCTTTCAGCATTCGCCGTAGAAAGCGAAAGTAACGCTGTTAAAACCCCCGTGCTCCCCCAAGCCAAAATCTTCACCTTTCTATTATCGCGGAGCGCATCGTTTGATTCAATGTAGACTTTTAGTAAGGGGGTAGGAGGTCTGCCTTCCTGTACGGCTATCGGGATACAGCGTGCCGCAATAAAAACCGGGAACTACCCGTATCCACCCGCCAACTGAAGCAACCCGTTGCGTCGAACTACGCTTACAAAGCCCCATAGAACCTGACCATTTCCCAGAGATACCGTGGCGAGGACTTGATAGCCGTCATAGCGAGTCCGCGCGACGTCTTCGACCCGAAATGACGTGATCTGGTTTAGCGAATCCCTCGTTAACTCGCCTCCCTGACGGATCGAATTGCCCACGTAATTCAACCCTAAAGCCTCGGCGATATACTGCAGGTCTTTTATTCCGCCTCGTTGTTGGGTTCCACGATGCTTGGGGTCGGCCATCGCGAGAACCGAATCCCATGTGTGAGATTCGACGCTTTTTACCAACTGGCCTAGGAAGGCCTCGACATCCTCCCCGTATACAGTCAAGTCAACATGGGAAACTCGGCACTGGGCAACTAGGTTCGACGTGTCGCAGTAAACCGTCCTTGCCTGCAGAATCTCTTTCTCTCCTTCTTCATCAAGGGGTTGTGAGCGCAAAGCAAGCTGTAATTCTGTGGTGCCGTTGCTGTCTTCTACTTTACGTACAGAAGCCCGTTCCCAGTTGGGGAACGCAGCATCAAATGACGACACTGTACAAAGGAGTTTTGTGTCTATGACAGCAAGACCATCACAATCGGCGATCAGCACCCTACAAGAGCCAGCCCCTGTTCGCATAGGACTGGAGTCGAGAGCCACTTCTCGGCCTACGCAGTTCGGCTCTTTCGGCATTTCAAACTCCGCCGGTTTTTTACAAGTTCTTGCGCGGGGTGTTTCAGAGCAGTACGCCTCGTGGTTCGAGTACACCTTCGTAGGCACCTTCCGCCCATCAAATGGAGACGCTTTTTCCTGCGTAGTTTGTTTGCCGCCACATCCCAAAAAAAACAAAACACATAGGATGGAAGTAGACCGTGCCGTCATAGGCTACAGGTTACAACCGCTGGAGATCTACGGGTACGGAAAACGTCCTTTGTAGGATGGCCCGAAGTTCCTTCGCCAATTTACTGGTCAAAGAATGGTTCTCTCCAATCCTCTGTTGCCCAAAAGCTTCGATCGAAAAACGAGCCCCCTCGACCCTGAGATCGATATACGCGGGACCGACGTTCCAACCTGCATCTTCTGCGCGGTGATTCAATCCGCGTGCACGCAGCTGCCAAGACGCCTGGACTGTCGCGGGGTCGAAGAATCGTAGGCTCTGACGACGTTGTACGAAAATGAGACCATGCTTGTCTGCAAATGCTTCTGCTATTGCTAGAGTATTCTTTTGGTTAACCGACTTCTTGATGGAACGTCTGCTCAAGCTATCAAGAAAAAAGTCGCTTCCACCCGCAATCTCGTTCGATTCCACCGGAAAAGTCTCGCTCGTCGTAACCAAGCGTTCTGGGCTCCCGTCGAGTGTTTTTGTGTTCTCTTCTACTGTCACTTTAGCAAGCGACTTACTCCCCTGGGCGTTTCGCCAAGAGTGGTTGGCGATAAGCCTTCCTAGTGTGGGATGCTCAACAATTTGGTTTTTCTTGGCAGCAGTTACGACAACTCGGCCCGGCCGGTTTCGAACTGCTTTGGAGATCTTCACCTTCACAGTAGGCCGCACTCCAGAGGCTTTCTGACCAGCTAGACGTTTAAGAAGAGCACCTTTGGCATTCCGAACCGTGAAGCTACGCCCGGCTTCGGCTGTTCCCGGAAGAGCAGCACAAAAGCACACAATTGCTGCACCAACCATCCAATTAGCAAGACCAAATCCCATAGGGCAAAGTAACAAATCGCAGGACCAATTCAACTGCGAAGTCTTGGGATTGTCCTGAAACAAAATCGAAGGTTAGCGTTTCAGAGCAAAAAAAACGGTTGTCATCTACATGAATGAAGCTACGCGGGTACCGAAAACTTTTTCTAGTTTTATCAGGAGATCCTCGTTGGCGGACACATTAAATTCTTCGCCCAATTTGAAGACTGTCTGAGAACGCGAGGGCACCGTCAACCTCACCACTGTCGTACATTTTCCCCGCGATGCTTTTAAGATAGCTCGCAGTTCGGAGACCTGGGCCTCGGTAACCTGATCGGCTAGCAATTCAATCTCAACCCGTTTTGTCTTGGTACGGCGAATCTCCGCAAGAGGAACAGCCTCTTCAAGAAGCATGCGCCACGCATGATTTTCGCCTTCGCCTTCATCTACCACTTTCCCGGTACACAGGAGTGGTTCGTCGCTTACCAAGACATGGCGCAAACGTTCAAATGTTTTTGGAAACACGATGACTTCTAGTTGGCCATGTGTATCTTCCAGTTGAAAGAATGCCAGTTTTCCATCACCCCGACGAGTCGGTCGCTCCCGATACGCAGCAACAACTCCACCAATCGATGCTTCTCCTGGCGAGCGAAGGCCTTCGGTGAAATCCTGTGTTGTAGCGGATGCATACCGGCAAAGATCAGCCCGGTATCTGTCGAGAGGGTGACCACTGATATAAAAGCCCAGTGCTTCCTTCTCGAAAGTGAGAAGTTCTTTCGGAGTCCATTCAGGAACCGTTGGGTACACCTCACTCTTTTTCGCGCCCGTCTCGTCTTCGGTCTCTAACATTCCGAACAAGGAGGTTTGTCCACTTCGACGGTCTTTCTGCGCTTTGGCTCCTCGATCCGTAGCTAACTCTAAGGTCGCGAACATTCGCGCCCTGTGCATGTCTTCTCCGCCTTGCTTCTCTCTGGCCATTCCGTCAAACGCGCCGCTTTTAACCAGAGCTTCCAACACTCGTTTATTTGCCTTCTGCATGTCGACTCGGTCGCAAAACTCGTAGAGGCTTGTGAAAAGGCCCTCTTCTTTGCCGCGAGCTGCAAGGATCACATCAACAGCTCCCTGTCCTACACCTTTCACCGCCCCTAGACCAAAGCGAATAACCTTGCCGCCATGGGCCTCGGGGTTCGGTACCACCGTAAAGTCCGATGCAGACTCGTTCACGTCCGGTCGCTCCACCACCAAATTCATAGAGCGGGCTTCGGCAATAAACTTCACAATATTGTCAGTATTGTCTTGATCACAAGACATAAGCCCCGCCATGAACTCATGAGGGTAATGATGTTTTAGATAGGCAGTCTGGTATGAAATCCAACCGTAAGCAGCCGAGTGGGAACGGTTAAATCCGTAGGCGGCAAACTTCGCTACCAAATCGAATATTTCCGCTGCGACTCTCTCGTCCACTTTTTTCTCGCGAGCGCCCTCAAGGAAGCGAGCCTTTTCCTTTTCCATGGTCGCCGCTTCTTTTTTACCCATTGCGCGGCGAAGCAAGTCGGCGCCACCTAGGCTGTATCCAGCGAGGACCTGGGCAATTTGCATGACCTGTTCCTGGTAAACAATTACGCCATAGGTGTCTTTAAGAATGGGCTCCAATTCTGGATGGAGGTATTCGACAGCCTGTCGGCCGTGTTTTCTATCGATAAAGTCGTCAACCATGCCGCCATCTAGTGGACCGGGACGATAGAGGGCTACAGCTGCCACAATGTCTTCCAGACAGTCGGGTTTTAACTTCTTTAAAATCTCGCGGAACCCGGAAGACTCCATTTGGAAGACCCCTGTCGTGTCCCCTTTGGAAATCATTCCGTAAACACCGTCATCATCGAGAGGCAAGCGCTCTACGGAAAACTCTTCTTCGTCCGTACCGGCGCGTTGCAGGTTGATAAGTTCAACCGCGGTGTGGATTACGGTAAGGGTTTTAAGACCCAAGAAGTCGAACTTTACGAGTCCGGCTTTCTCCACTTCCTTCATGGCAAACTGAGTAATGATCTCGTTGTTCTGCCCCTTGAAGCAGGGGACCTGATTCCAGAGAGGTTCTTCCGCAATCACGATCCCAGCTGCATGCATGCCGGCGTGCCGGTTCAGCCCCTCAAGCGAGGCAGCAATATCCAGGAGCTCTCGCATTTTTGGATCTGTGTCGTAGAGCCTTTGAAGTTCCGGCTCCTTCTTTATCGCTTCTTTGACCGGTGGGGATTTCCCCTGCACAGGTTCAGGAACTAATTTGGCGAGCTTGTCGGCCTCTGCATAGGGCAACTCCATCACCCGAGCGATGTCCCTAATAACCCCCCTGGCCTTTAGCTGGTGGAAGGTCGCGATTTGACCAACGCGCTCGCGTCCATATTTTTCCTGAACGTACTCAATAACCTTGTCGCGCCTATGCATGCAGAAGTCGATGTCGAAGTCCGGCATGCTGACGCGCTCGGGGTTGAGGAACCTCTCAAAAAGCAATTTGAAAGGAATGGGGTTGATATCGGTAATACGCATGGCATAGGCGACCAGCGATCCGGCACCAGAGCCTCGGCCAGGGCCCACAGGGATGCCGTTTTTCTTAGCCCAGGCGATAAAGTCCCAAACGATTAAGAAGTAGCCGGGAAACTCCATGCTTTCGATAATGGAAATTTCGTGTTTGACCCGCGCGTAGTATTCGTCAGGATCAAAAGCTTCTCCGCGAGCTTTCATTTCACCGAAGCGTTGCTCCAGTCCCTTTTTCACCACTTCTTCAAAATAACTATTAATGGTGTATCCGTCGGGGACCTTGAAAGTGGGCAGTCTTGGATTGCCGAGTTTCAGCTCGACATTGCACTGGCTTGCGATCTTGACCGTGTTCTCGAGGGCTTCAGGCACATCTGAGAATGGCGCGGTCATTTCCGCGGCGCTCTTGATAAAGTACTCGTCGACGTCGTGTTTTAGGCGTTTTTCATCGCTCGTCGTTTTCCCTGACTGGATACAGAGGAGAATTTCTTGGGCGCGGGCATCTGCTCGCTCGACATAGTGACAATCATTGGTGGCAACGAGAGGAATACCGAGTTTTGGCCCCATCTTGCGCCACTCCGCATTGATTTGATCTTGTTCGGGCAAGCCGTTCGGCATCATTTCCAAATAGAAATCGCCAGGAGCGAACAAGCTTGCATACTCACGTGCAACTTCTTCCGCTTCGGTGAGCCCGTGTTTAAGAAGAGTTTGTGCAACCTCCCCTCCCAGACATGCCGATAGCCCGATAAGCCCTTCGGAGTGCTCCTTGAGAAGTTTCTTATCAATACGAGGGTGGTAGTAAAACCCCTCGAGGTAGCCCATGGAATTTAGGTAGGTTAGGTTTTTGTATCCAATCTCGTTCTTCGCGAGGAGGATTAAGTGATAGTTCCGCCGGTTGGTGCGATCGGTTCGGTCGGTTGAAGCGACGTAGGTCTCGCAACCGAAGATAAGTTTGACGCCGTGTTTCTGCGCATTCTGATAGAGATCAACTGCTCCAAACATATTGCCGTGATCGGTAACGGCAACACTGTCCATCCCGTGGGCGAGCACCTTGGGAAACAGATCTTTGACCCGAATGGCTCCGTCGAGCAGGCTGTACTGAGTATGAAGATGAAGGTGAGTAAACTCGGACATACGCTCCCTCTGAGAAATGCACCGGCGCGTCTTATAGCAACCCGAGCATTTGACTCACAGACAGAACAATACTCACCTACCCCTGCGACACAGCGGAGGCAAGAAAGTGCTGATTAACAGTCACCTGTCTAAAATTTATAGGTTACGCCCACCCGGGGGTAGAGGAGCGGATCTCTCGACAACATCAACCCATTGAAGAAGTTGGTAAACGAGGCTCGCTCTGACTGTAGCGGCGGGCCTTCTATGAGCACCCAAACATTCATGTGCTGGCGAACCGCCAACTCAATCAGGAACGAGGTCATAAGCCTCACCCCAGTGTCACGCTTGAAAAGCCCCTCGGGCCCACCAGTGAGGCTGTCTACACGGGCCCTGTCCGCCGCGCTTATACTGCCGTTCAGGTAGTCACGACAGGTGTCGACCGCGTCCGCATCTCTATCAGTGAAGCGCTGATTCTGAACGTCTGCGCCTGGGCAGTTTCTGTCAGAATAGAAGTTCAAGTAGGCACGCCCTGTCAGAGTGACGGAGCCAAGGCCGGTAAGGGAGACCGCACCACCTAGGTCCGCAAAGAAGGAATTGCGATTGCTATTGTCGAAGAAGGTCGCACCGCCACCAACTTGGGCAAAAGCACCTACCGAGAACGGATCTTCGTCGATGAGGTTCACGCGAGCCGTCAGGCCCATCTCCGTACGGGTAAAGAGCGTACGCAGAGTCACACCGACGTCGAATCCAAATCGGTTGGCAATTTTAGGGGCACCAACGATGAATCTCGCGTCCAGGTAATACGGAAACCCAACGCCGACATCAATGGTCGAGCGCCCTTTGCTCATCGTCCGAGCACCATATGACGTCAGCCCTCGCTGCTCCTGAAGGCGATCGTCAGCCGTTGGCTCTGCTTCTAGGCTCTCCAGTCTTGGGTTTATGACCTTGGTCTCACCAGGGACAATGGTCAACACCTCTTCGTAATCGTAGAAACCGGGGAGCCTGACCGACAGGACATGCTCGCCCGCTGGAATTTCAACGCTGGAAAGCGGAGTTTGACCGATACGTGCACCGTCGACAAAGACCTCAGCTCCCTCCGGCCGCGACAACACTCGTGCAGTGCCCGCTGCGCGGAGTTCAACTTGGAGGGTCTCCGTCTTCCCAGCGACGATGTTCAACTCTTTTTGGTATTTGGCAAAACCGGCTTTTTCCACCACGACGTAGTGGGTGCCTTCTGAGAGCACACGGGTCTGGGGTACAAGCCCGACCTCGGTTCCGTCAATAAAGACTTTCGCTTCGGGAACCGGCGAGACAATTTTCAAAGTACCTGTGGGGCCATCGGGGATTTCAAAATTTAGCTCGATAACCGAAGCTTTTCCCGCCTCGATGACGGCCTTGGTACGCTTTGGAGGAAGGCCATCGGCGCGAACTTCAAAAACGTGCTCTCCAGGCGCAAGATCTCTGAGCTCAACTGGCGTCACACCCTTATCGACGCCGTCGACGAGAACTTGAGCACCGTCTTTGTCGGAGACGACACGAACACCGGCGCCTGCTAGCACTGCGATCACCTTTGCCGTCGAGCCATCGGTCACACGAATGGTTTGCTGCCAAGGCTTTGCGGGTGGTTTACGAACTTCTATGACGTGTGGCCCAGAGGTTAACCCAGTAATAATGGTTGGGGTTTTGTCAGGATGTGGTTTGCCGTCAACAAAGACTTCAGCACCATCGACGTCGGCCTCTACAAGAACTCGACCATTCCCGGCAGAACGAAGCACGGGATTTAGACTTGCGCGCTCGGACTCCTCGACTTGTACCCATTGAGAAAAAACCTGATAGGAATCCTTTTTGACTTCGACGAGATGGCGGCCTTTTTTCACCTCGATTACTAACGGAACTGTGCCCTTGTCTTCGCCGTCGATCCAAACCCGCGCGCCCGCCGCATTGGGATCGGAGTCAGCGCGAACCTCGACTTTACCGGGACGTTCTTGGCGGACCATCGGGATGAATGTTTCTTGAAGGCGCCTGGTTCTTTTGACTGTGAGCGGCCTGATCTCGGTGCGGTAGCCATCCTTCTTCAAGATGACCTTCCAATTTCCTTTGGCCATCCGTCCGCTCCATGGCGTGTAGCCAACAATCCCATGAGATTCATCTTCTAAATAGACAGCAGCCTGCTGTGGTGCTGAGTCGATTCGAACTCGGTATTTACGCCCTTTGCGTTTTTGGCCCGTCCAAGAAGAGGGTTGCGCGAAGGAATCCGTGGGAGCGACCCATGAAACCGCTAACAATACCGAGAGGGCGCCTATCGCCTGTTTCAAAGCCATTGGAGCGAAACGTAATAGAGGGGGCTGACGGGGTCAAATCGCTGGCTCCCTACAGTGGGGTGAATGGAGGAAAAAACGGGATTTTTTTGCTTGACCAGGCCTAGTTGACCCGCCGGCTCGGAAACTCGATGAAATAACTGCACGGCCAAGCCGCTGATTTCGTCAAAAACCACCGCTAGCACACGCGCTCATATTCGAGATGGGCGAAAGCGAACTGACTTTCGACGGCACCCATCCAACAGGCAGCTCCCGTATTTTATAGGTGAGTCAAGGGAGGGGCTCACTATAGATATGGATTCAATAAACC
>CAYPIX010000052.1:16458-26133 GCA_964410875.1 uncultured Kofleriaceae bacterium | reverse complement strand
GAGATGGTCTTTCAGAGAGCGATGCCAGGAAACGGATTCAAGCCCAATTACCGCAGCAGGCAAAGCTTGACGTTGCCACGCACGCCATAGATAACTCAGGTACAAGGGAACAGACTCGCTCTCTTGTCGTCGCATTGTGGAATGAGATCAAAGTAAACAATCATGGCTAGGGCAAAAACAGAGGACATCATTCTCCAAGAGAGAGTCCTTCTCACGGATTTTCCTTCTGTCACTGCAATTGCGCTGACAAGAGAAATCTTATCGTCTGAGCCTCGAGCCCGTGTCTATCTTCTCACAGCCCCCTCCGATGAAGCCAACGCTCAAGCTGCGCTGAAGTCGTTCTCTGAGGAGAATCAAAATCGCATCGAAATATTGGTCGGCGCAGCAAAGCACATGGATCTTGGTCTATCCGGTCACGAGTACAAATCCCTGCAAAAAGAAATCACTTCGATTCACCACCTCAGTCCCAGCGCTCCATGGACAAGGTCCAAAGAGATCGACATCGATGCGACCAAGCAGGTGTTTGAGTTCGCTGCAGACCTAGAACGCTTGCGGCGTGTTTGCCATTGGTCCACGGTTTTTGTCTCTGGAAAACGAGAAGGTGTTATTCAAGAAAGCGAACTACGCGAAGGTCAATCCTTCAACTCTGCTTTTGAAGAAAACATGTTTCGCTGCGAAGTGTTGGCGGAGAGCGCCAAAGCAAAAGTGCCTACTACGGTATTTCGCCCATCGATTATACTGCCGGGAACCGTCCCTGGCCCTGATAACAACGAAACAGACAAAGAGGTTCTTGCAAAAACTCTACGGTTCTTTGGAGCCAGAGCGTCTAGGCGATCCACTCCGGTCTCTGCTGTACCACTTGACTATGTAGTCAAATCTGCCTACGCGCTATCGACTGAAGAAAGCGCTGCGGGCCAAACTTTTCATTTAGTCACCCGCGCGCCGATTTCTATTCGAATGCTTCAAGAGATTTTTGACCGAATCCCCAATTCTGGCCGAAGAACGAAACGACCGGTGGAGCTCGCTAAGGGGTTGCTGAAACCCGGAGGTCGAAACGCATTTTACTGTGACCGAGGCGCACGAGAAACTCTTTCGAAGAACGGCATCAAATGCCCAGAGCTTCCAAGTTATCTAGCTTATCTGGAAGAGGTTGTGACCGACGACCAATTCGCCTCGACCGATGCTCACAATGTGTACGCGCCAAAGCCCTAGCACCTATTTGTTCCGTACTTCTGCTCGCCATGGTTTTTGGCATTTTATTACTTCGCGTTCGTGCGCTCGCTTCGGATCCTGAGTCTGAGGGCGTTTAACCGAATAAACCCTTGTGCATCACTCTGGTCGTAGACGTCATCGGCCTCGAAGGTTGCGATGTCTGGTCTATAGAGAGAGTTTGGAGAGCGCCGGCCCGAGATCTGAACGCAACCCTTATACAGTTTCAACCGCACGGTTCCCGATACGTTAGAGGCGATTTCGTCAAGGAGCCCCTGCAGCGCTTCACGTTCTGGCGCAAACCAAAAGCCGTTGTAGAGCATCGATGCATAACGGGGAACCATGTCATCGCGTAATCGAAGCACTTCCCGATCGAGTGTCAGTTGCTCAATCGCACGCCTAGCCCAAACCATCAGAGTTCCGCCCGGAGTCTCATAGACGCCTCGTGACTTCATTCCGACAAATCGGTTCTCGACGATATCAACCCGACCTACACCGTGACGCCCAGCCACTTCATTGAGCTTGGTGAGCATATCGACAGGCCCCAACTTCTCCCCATTGAGAGCAACAGGATCCCCTTTAGAAAGCTCTATCTCAATCATCTCGGGTTTATCTGGCGCATCCTCTGGCGCGGAGGTTTTTTGGAACATATCTGCGTTCGGCGCTACCCATGGATCTTCCAACACGCCACCTTCATAGGATGTGTGCAGCAGGTTTCTATCGACCGAGTACGGTTTGTCTGCGGTAGCCTCGATTGGAATATTGTGTTTTTTCGTGTAGTCGATTAGCTCTTGTCGCCCGGTAAATGACCATTCCCTCCAGGGGGCTACCACCTTAATTCCCGGGTTGAAATGGTAGGCTGCGAGTTCAAATCGTACTTGGTCGTTACCCTTCCCTGTCGCACCGTGGCATATCGCGTCAGCGCCTACTTCGCGCACGCATTCCATCATTCCTTCCATAATGCACGGTCGGGCTAAACTTGTTCCCAAGAGATACTCGCCCTCATAAATCGCCCCCGCACGGAATGCTGGGAAAACGAAATCTTTGACAAAGAGTTCCTGTCGATTGTCGATTCGACAAGAACTAGCACCAGCTGACAGAGCTTTCGCCTTTGCAGCATCAAGGTCTTCGTTCTGCCCGACGTCGGAACAGTAGGCAACTACATCACATCCGTATTTTTCTTTGACCCATTGGATCGCAACAGACGTATCAAGACCGCCTGAATAGGCGAGAACAATCCTCTTAATATTTGACATGAGACCTGCTTAGCGTAGTTCGAGGACTCCACGCATAACCAGGCCGGTAAGCAACTGGAACGCTTCCAGCCGCGACATTCCGCAAACATCAAGTATGTCTTCGACATTCAAAGCTCCGTCAACGCGGGACAGAAGAAATGCAGAGCGATGGTCGAGTTGATGTAGTTCAAGTTCATGCATAGGGAGTGCAAGATTGGGGACCCGTGTTGAGTCCCCGAGGAAACCCCGATACACGCTCAGAAGCAAGTCACTCTTATTGGCAAGGAGTTGTTCGGCCTCGGCATCATCTGCCGCTTCGCCAACAGCTGCAGTTGCAGCTTCCGCCGCTAGCTCTGTTGCTCCTTTTCTGAATTCCTCTTCTACCCTACCCAAGAAAAAGTTCACCCTAAATGACGTACGTTGCGACGGGCTAAGTCCTGTGGGTAAGCTGTTATTGGCATCTTCTAGAAGTCGATCCAGGCTGCTTACTGCTATTTCAGTCTCGGCATCGTGATTTGGTGGCGCAAATTCGGTTTCAGCTGGTTGCTCGGGTTCGGCAGAAAAAACCCCCGCTTCGGCAAGCTCATCCAGCCTAATCGGCTCATCTTCTTCCAGTGCTGCCAACGCATCTGTCAAATCAAGGTCCTCAAGTGAAACCTGAACAGTCGGTCCGTTCCCTAGCAATGTAGGAGTGCGTTTGGCCTCAGCTAGATGTAGTACGCCAGAAACCGCTCGCCCAGCCCTCGAGTCGTCTGCTGCAAATGCTGGCATCGCGTCTGGAACAGCACTGTCCTCATCATCAACGGGAATAGCTGCCCCTGCCGTGATCTCATCTTCGATGGAATGGGGTACAGCTTGAGAATCCACATCG
This sequence comes from uncultured Kofleriaceae bacterium, assembly GCA_964410875.1. GTDB lineage: Bacteria > Myxococcota_A > Polyangia > Haliangiales > Haliangiaceae > CAYPIX01. The sequence goes on along the minus strand of CAYPIX010000052.1, from coordinate 22,818 downwards.
TTTGCGTCAATGACAGCCTCTTCTGCGACCGCGTATTCTGGCTCAAGGTCGGCGACTTCAATGGAGGCTGCGTACATCTCTGGCTCGGCGACTTTGTTTGTTGCCTTTACCTCCACTTCGCCGGCCGTCGCGTACATGGTTAGGTCGCGACTCGCTTCAGCATCGGACTCCTGCTCTTCATCTGAGCTTGAGTACGTGGTGACTTCGTCACTGATACTTTCTGCTGCAGCTTCTTCTTCGGCCTCAGATGTCGCGTACATGGCGACTTCCATTTCTGTACCCGCCGGCTCAGACTCGTCGTATTCCTCTTCAGACCCGGACTCAGTGTTCAGCCCTCCAAAATCAACTGATGATTCTGCATCCAAGGCAATTGGGGTGGTGCCAGCTTCCTCCAGTGATACCTCCGCGGATGTTGTCTCCTGCTCCGCGAAATCCGTTGGCAACGCGTCTTCGCCCTGACTTAGCGACACTTCTAATTCTCCTAAGGGAGAATCGCCATTCCGTGTAATCTGATCTTGAAACTCCACCAAAAGATCATCGCTGCCGACATCCTCAGAACTGAGAACGTCTTCAGCACTAATTGCTTCCTCGACGCTTGTTTCCTCGTTATCGAAGAAATCCGCCTTGGGGAGTTCTAGGTCCATCATTTGAGCTAGATCGGCATTTTCCGAAAGTACAGGCATAGCCGCAGTGACAGCCGACAAAGGCGAGAGATCTTTCGGCGCGCGATCTTTGACTGCGACTACTGCCGGCCCTCGTCGAGGAAGTGGCATAACACCGCTTTTTCCACCTTTGGTAACTTCCTCATGGGCCAGGTCAAACTCATTCGCAGCACTATCGAAATCAGGTGCGATGACATCACTCTCTATAGAATGGTCCGCACGTGATAACTCCTCTTTACTTGGTTCCTCTTTCTCCACGAGGGCAAAACCGACATCGTCCGCATCGCCAATTAACGTCTCTAACCCTTCAGCGATACTACCGAGCGCGTCGATTTCTTCTGAACCTGACGAAGCCTTTACTTCCTCTTTATCAAACGTGACGTCTTCGAGAAACCAACCTTCATCAATGGCCTCAGAAGAAAGTCGAGTCGGGGTTTCCGAAGCGGGAACCGTTCCTTCGGCCAAACTGGCGCTATCCCCGCCCACCATTTCCTCAAGCCCGAAGGGAACGCCGACTGCCTCTTCATTGTGACCTTCGGAAAGGGTTCTCGTCGCGAATTCAACATATTCCTGAGCGTTTTTTTGCCCAGGTTCCAAAGACAAGGCTTCTTGCCAATTGGAAATGGCGCCTTCCACGTCACCATCGGTGTAACAGAGCAAACCATCCTCGATTAGCTGTTGAACACGCGGTGCCCCACCGACCCTTGTGGAGTCGTGAGATTTTGAATCTGTGGGCTGCATTGACACCTAGAAAGAAGTCTCCGATTCCTTACGCAATTCCAGTTTTAGAAACCACGCCCTTGAACATATTCAAAGTTCGTGACAGCGCTTCCGTAGTCTCCTGAAGTTGTCTGGAGTCTTTGGCTGCAATAGCAGCACGCGCCTTTTCACACACGCCTTTTGCTTTTCGAACTGCATCTTGCCCAAAATCCGAGCCGCTGATGATTTCCGACACCTGCGGAAACAATTCGTCAATCTCACCGAGAATACGTTCGGCCGAGTGTCTGTGCTCCTCAAACTCCTGACCAGACTTAACGTCTACAAGGTAGTCCTTATTGGCCTCAACCATCTCTTTAATCTCGTCTTCAGTTAGTCCACTGGTCGACGTCACGGTAATCGACTGCTCAAGTCCTGTCTCGAGGTCTTCCGCTTTAACGCTAACAATACCGTCAGCGCTAATGCTGAATGCTACATCCACTTCCACCTCACCGCGAGCAGCGCTGCGCAGACCAGTAAGAATGAACTCGCCTAACAGCTCGTTTTCTTCAGCTCGCTCACTCTCGCCTTGCAGAACAAGGATTTTCACAGACGTCTGATTGTCTTTGACCGTAGTAAAGACGTGAGAATGAGACGTTGGAACCGTTGTATTTTGTTCGATCAGCTTATGAAAGTAGCCTCCAACAATCATGATTCCCAAAGAGTGTGGAGTTACATCTAGCAACAGTACATCACTCCTGTCGTCAAAGAGTGACGCCCCCTGGATACCGGCACCCAGCGCTACTACTTCGTCTGGATGTACTCCCTTAGACGGCTCGCGACCGAAGTAATCAGCGACCAAAGACTGGACCTTAGGCATTCTGGTCATACCACCGACGAGAATTACTTCTTCGATCTCAGACTTGTCCATTTCTGCCTCTTCTAAAGTCCGAGCACAAATCTGAGCAGTACGTTCAATTAAATCTGCGGTAAGTTCTTCTAACTTATTGCGTGTCAAGCTCGTCTGTAAGTGGAGCGCTTCGTTGCGACCGGTCGAGATGATAAAAGGAAGGTTTACTTCCGTTTCAGTCACACTGGACAACTCGCACTTTGCTTTTTCAGCAACGTCTTTTAGGCGTTGGAGTGCCATTTTATCTTTGCGAAGATCGATTCCGTGTTCTTCTTCGAAACCAGTTATCAACCAATCAATAATGCGGCGGTCGAAGTCTTCGCCACCAAGAAAAGTATCGCCGGCTGTCGAAATAACTTCGAAGACACCATTGCCTATTTCAAGGATTGAAATATCAAACGTTCCGCCACCAAGGTCGAAAACTGCGACTTTACGCTCGATGTCTCGTCCGAAACCGTATGCCAAAGCAGCCGCAGTAGGCTCGTTAATAATGCGAATAACATCGAGTCCCGCAACCTCGCCGGCGTCTTTCGTAGCTTGGCGTTGACCGTCATTGAAGTAAGCAGGGACCGTCACCACAACTTTTTGAATTTCTTCTCCAAGGTATTCCTCTGAGATAATTTTCATTTCCTGCAAGATGTAGGCGGAAATCTCAGGAATGGAGAAGATCTGATCGCGAAGGGAAATTCGAACATCGTCATGAGGCCCTTCAACAATCTTGTAAGGCATGGTCTCCACCGATGAACGAACGGCCGCCGATCCCCATTTTCGTCCAATAAGTCGTTTAGACGCATACACCGTGTTTTCAGCGTTGGTAATTGCTTGGCGTTTCGCAATGTGTCCAACGAGGCGCTTGCCGTTCTCGGCTATTGCCAACATCGAAGGTGTTGTTTTGTAACCACCCCTATTGGGAATTACGACAGGAGTCCCATCCTCAACAATGCTTACACAAGAGTTGGTTGTTCCTAGATCAATACCGATTACTTTTTCACTCATTTTGCCCCCTCGAAGCTTCTAACGCACTTCTTACTGCCTCTAAGTCTTTTTGAATTTCACCCATTAACTTGTCGTTTGGGCAATTTAGCCCAAGCGCACCGTCCAAGGCCTTTTCCGCCTCCGCAAGCTTTCCAGCTTTTCTATATGCATCAGCGAGTACCCTCACGTACGACGGATCGTAATCTCGTTTTTCAACAGCCTTTAGAGCCATTTCCTCAGCGACTTCTGCTTGGTCTGCTCTGAGAGCACACATTGCAGCTCGCTTGTAGTAGGCGGCTTTCCCGTCACTGCGAACGGCGGCAGTAAAAAGCTTTATCGCGTCGTCCAGCTCACCTCTAATTTCCGTCTCGCAAGCTCTCGAAAACAACATAGAGGCATGTTCCTCTTTGGTTTGTTTGGTGCCAGCATTCTCCCCTTTGACTTTCGCGATGTATCGCATGCGCTGACGCTCATCGGAGAACATGGCGTACGCTTTGGTTGCAGTCTCAAAAATCCGGGACAGTTGGGGTCCATATTCACCAAGAGACTTTCCATAGAATCTATCCGGGTGAAATTCTTTCGACACCTTAAAGTACGCTCGCTTGTATTCTCTTTTTTTCGCGTCTGGGGTTACCCCTAAGAACTCGAACAGGTTTTGGTTGTCGAGAATTTCGATCATCGCGCTAATTCGGGTCTTTTGCTCCGGGGTCAGGTCAATACCGCCTTCGGAGGGTTGCTCCGCAGAAGCGGCCGTTCCCTCGGCAGCTTGATCCGGTTCTTGGGTTTCCCCGTCTATTACAATCGCGCCATTACTTCGAAGTCGCTCCAATATCTCAAGGCTCTTGGTAGTTCCCATTCCAAGGGTTTGAATGAGTTGCTTAATGGAAGCAACACCATCACAGCGGGACCAAACGAAGTAGTCTTCGCTGGTGAAATCTCCGCCTGGCACAAAGTCTGGATTCATCTGCGGAGCTTTCGCTACGCTTCCCAAACCTGGCAATTCGTCTGGTATTTTGCTCACATCCCCCCCGAGAAAGTCTCGGGGACATGTTATCGCGGGCTAGGGGCCAAGAAAAGCTCCAGCAAAGCCTTCTGAACATGCAGGCGATTCTCTGCTTGCTGCCAAACCCGTGATTGTGCACCTTCAAGCACTTCCGCGGCTATTTCTTCCCCTCGATGAGCTGGAAGACAGTGTAAGACAATGGCGGATTTTTGCGCACGCTGGAGCATTTTTGTGTCCAAACAAAAACCAGCAAATGCCTTCCTGCGGGCTGCAGCCTCTTCCTCTTGCCCCATCGAAGCCCAAACATCAGTTGAGACCACATCTGCTGATTCAATCGCTTTAAGCGGAGAGGAAAAAAGCTCCACACTCCCGCGACCTAGCTCTTCGGTTCTTTTTTTTGCGCTCGCTAAAATTTCCTGATCGGGTTCAAACCCCTCTGGACACGCTAGCCGGAGGTGAAGCCCAAAAATCCCCGCCGCATTTATCCAGGAATGGGCCATATTATTTCCGTCACCTATCCATGCATACGTGGCATCTCGCATACTAGGAAGAGCTTCTGTAACGGTCAAAAGATCCGCAGCGATTTGGCAAGGGTGAAACAAGTCAGTCAGTCCATTTAGGACAGGAACCGGCGAATACTTGGCAAATGTTTCAGCCCTGCCCTGGCTGAAGGTACGGAGCATAATTCCATCACAATACCCACCCAGAACTCGGGCAGTGTCCTCCGCCGGTTCGCCTCTCGCGATTTGAGACCCTTGCGTACCTAGGTAAACCGCGTGACCTCCGAGCTCATACATTCCTACTTCGAAGGAGACTCTTGTCCTCGTTGAGGATTTTTCAAAGACCATTGCTAGAGTCTTGCCTTTGAGGGGTTGAGGTCTATCAGCGTTCCGCCGGCTGTTCTTAAGCTCAGCTGCACGCGAGAGCAATGCGGAGAATTCCTTCTCACTTAACTCGTTCAAGGAAAGAAAATCGCGTTTCATTGGGACTTACCCTTTACTTAGGACCGCATCCAAAACAGAAACGGCCTCATCAATGTGCTCGTGAGATACATTTAATGCAGGAGCAAAACGCACCACAGAACCACCAGCGACACTCAAAAGAACACCGTGTTCCCGACAGGATGTTACATACGGGGACGCTGGTTTCTTCAGGGCAAGCCCTCGCAAAAGACCTCGTCCCCTTGCTTCCACGCAAAGCTCACTATGCTTCTTGGCAAGAGACTCCAAATGTTTTCCGAGATACGAACCTGCCTCCTGGCAAACCTCTAGCACGCCCTGTCGATCAATCTCTTCAATCACGGAAACAGCGGCCGCACAAGCAAGCGGATTCCCACCGAACGTCGTCGCATGAGCCACGGCGCTTCCCTCAACGAAGGCCAAACCTTCACCTGCCTTCTCGCTCACGACAACCGCTCCAACAGGGACGCCACCCCCGAGCCCTTTCGCCAAGGACATCACGTCAGGGCTTGCATCTTTTTCCCATTGGTGAGCAAACCAATGCCCTGTCCTGCCTACACCAGTTTGAACTTCATCGTAGATTAAAACGGTGCCAGTTCGATCGCAGAGCTCACGTAGTCCGCGGAGGTACCCCTCCGGTGGAACCACAATTCCGCCTTCCCCTTGTACAGGCTCGACAATAAATGCACACGCTTGCCCTCCGCCAAGGATCTTCTCAGCGGCAGCTAAGTCGCCGAACGGAACAAATTCTACCGGTCCGAAGAGAGGACCAAACCCCTCGCGATATTTAGCTTGCCCAGTTATTGAGACCGTAGCGATAGAGCGTCCATGGAATGAACCCTCACATGCAACTATCAAGTTTCGGTCTGGTTTCTTTGCCACTTGATGCTGATAACGACGCGCCAACTTGAGAGCGCCCTCGTTTGCCTCAGCGCCGGAATTGCAAAAGAAAACTCGGTCTCCAAAGCACTTGCTGGTAATAGCTTTCGCCGCACGGATTTGCATTTCAATGTGGTAAAGATTTGAGGTGTGAAGTAAACGATCGGCTTGTTCGGATAGCGCTCGCTGCATCGCACTATTTGCATGGCCGAGGGCACAGACCGCAATGCCGGCCGTCATATCCAAGTAACGGCGTCCTGCGACATCCCACAACTC
>CAYPIX010000052.1:0-16448 GCA_964410875.1 uncultured Kofleriaceae bacterium | reverse complement strand
CTGCTGCCAGTAATTCCGAATGAGTACCTTATTGGCTATCTCAATTAGCTCACTCTGTCTTTTTTGCGCCGCTGATTGTTTTTCCATGGTTACGATTCTTTCTCTACCTTGCCCACGAGCTGGGTTCCAACCCCTTTGCGGGTAAACACCTCAAGTAAAACCGCATGCTCGAGTCGGCCATCAATTATATGTACCTTTGAAACACCTTTCTCAACGGCACGTAGCGCGTTCTCCACCTTCGGTATCATCCCACCTGAAATTGTCTTATTGGCGATAAACTCTGAAGCTTCGGCAGCGCTAAGCGTCGGCAAGAGCTTGCCTTCACCATCAAGTACCCCGGCCACGTCAGTCAAAAGTACAAGTTTTTCTGCCCCCAGTGCACCGGCAAGCCCGGCGGCGAAAGGGTCTGCGTTCACATTCAATGTTTCCCCATTTTCACCGATAGCGAGTGGAGCAATTACTGGAATGAAATCCGGAATCAGGCGGGTGACTACTTTCGGGTCAACCGATGTGACTTGTCCCACAAAGCCCAATTTTTCTTTGTCCACAAACTCTGCCCTAACTAGCCCACCATCTTTTCCTGTGACTCCAACGGCCCGCCCGCCAAGTTTTTGAATTTGTCGGACCAACTCTTTGTTAAGAGTTCCACCTAGTACCATCTGCACGACTTCAAGTGATTCGGCATCTGTGACCCGAATCCCATCACTAAACGCAGGAGTGAGGCCCAAACGATCCAACATAGCGGATACCTGTTTTCCGCCCCCGTGGACAACAATTACGTGAATTCCCACCCAAGACAGAAGCACGATATCTTGTACAAACGTCTCTCTTAGGTCAGCGTTGTCCAACGCTGCGCCACCGATTTTGACCACAACAACCCGACCGCGGAACTCCTTGATATAAGGAAGCGCCTCTACCAACACTCGGGCTTTGTGTATGACGTCTTGCATACTTAGCAATCCTAGCTCAGAGTGACCCAAATCCCGCTGGTCTTTCGCCCAAATCTGGCATCCTCTGACGTAACGCGTTACGCTTTGTTTTTGGGATGCTAGGAAATCTGGGTCAAAAGATAGCGATTGCAACTCTCGCTTTGAGCACAATGAGCTCCTTAGCGATCGCTGACATAGATCCAGATTCGGGCGAATTCGATCCCGGAGATTTTTGGCAGCAAGCAGAAGAACAAGAAGGCCACAAAGGTTACTGGCATACGTCTTTCGGCGGCGGTGTCATGGTGCCAATCGGAAATATGAGTGAGGCGTTTAGCGCCGGATTGGCCGCCAATCTCCGAATCGGCTACACAAGCAAATTTGGTTTAGGACTTGCGATCGGCGCTGGATACAGCCCCCTCCCTCGGAAGCAAACGACGATCGCTCCCGAGAGCCATCTTGTTCTCCTTACTGCACTGCCGCGATTCACTATCGGGCGCGACCTTTTCAGGATGTGGGTAGGAGCAGGCGGCGGCGTTGTCTTTCAGCGAACCGATCAAGCTATGGGAACAGTTTCCGCAACAGAACCGGTCGCGACAGGCGAAGCCGGACTTGAAATGCACCTTTTCTCAAGCGGCGGAATTTCTATTCTCGGTAGCTATTCAAAAAGTTTTGGTCGAGACGTGGACGCATCTCTATTTTCATTTAGCGGCGGTTTAGTCTTTACCTTTTAGCGGCGCTGTAACCAGGGCTAAAGTATGTAGTTGGAAAGCTGCTCATCTTCCACCAGATCCGAAAGATGTTCGTGCACATACTCTTTGGTTATTGGAATGGTTTGACCACCGATGTCGGGTGCGGAGAACAACAAATCATCCAACAACCTTTCCAAAACTGTGTGAAGCCTTCGTGCTCCAATATTGTGAGTCTTCCCATTCACTATCGCGGCCATTCTTGCGAGTTCTTCTACCGCTCCGTCTGAGAACTCAATAGTAACTCCCTCAGTAGCTAACAATGCGGTGTACTGTTTTGTCAGTGCGTTCTTCGGCTCGGTAAGAATCCGTACAAAATCCGAATCCGTTAACGCTTCAAGCTCAACACGAATTGGGAAACGACCCTGCAGCTCCGGAATCAAGTCAGAGGGTTTCGCGGTGTGAAACGCTCCAGCCGCCACGAATAGAATGTGGTCGGTTTTCACTGCGCCATACTTAGTCGTAACCGTTGAGCCCTCGACGATGGGCAAGAGGTCTCTTTGTACGCCTTCCCGTGAAACATCGGGACCACTCTTGCCCTGCCCCCCGCTAGCAACCTTGTCAATCTCGTCAAGAAATACGATACCTGAGTTCTCTGCGCGCGAGACTGCCTCTTTTTGGACTCGCTCAAGATCAATAAGGCGTTCTATTTCTTGGTTTGTAAGTGCTTCAAATGCATCCGGCAACTTCATCTTTCGAAGTTTCTTCTTCTTCGACATGTTTCCCATCATGTCTTTGAGGCCGCCAAGGCCCATTTCTTCGACACCGGTTCCGCCGAAGATTTGTAAAAACGGACTTGAGTCCTCTGTTATCTCAACTTCTACTTCACGTTCATCCAAGGCGCCATCTTGGAAGAGCTTTCTTAGTTTCTCTCGGGTCCGAGAATCGTCACTAGCAACATCGCTCCGAGTTTCGCCACCCGTTGGGATCCGTCCGCCTGGCGGTCGGTCAGAAAAAGAGCGAGCACCTGCCTTAGGAGGTAGAAGTAAATCCAACAATCGCTCTTCAGCTGATTCCCTAGCTTTAGGCCGGACTCGGTCTGACTCTTCGTCTTTGAGCAATTTAATGGAGACTTCCATCAAATCACGAACAATCGACTCGACATCGCGGCCGACGTACCCAACTTCGGTAAATTTAGAAGCTTCGACTTTTATGAAGGGCGCCGCAGCCAACTTTGCCAAGCGGCGTGCGATTTCTGTTTTCCCGACCCCCGTTGGGCCAATCATAATGATGTTCTTCGGAGAAATTTCTTCTTTGAGCTCACCCTCCACTCTTTGTCGGCGCCAGCGATTTCGAAGAGCGACTGCCACTGCCCGTTTCGCTTGGTTCTGGCCAACTATATAGCGATCAAGTTCGGCAACGATGGCGGAGGGAGTAAGTTGTTTTAACTCCAGGCTCACGACGACACCTCCTCTAACGTGAAATTGCTATTGGTATAAATGCAAATCTCCCCGGCTATGCCCATCGCTGCCTCAGCTATTTCTCGAGCGGGCAAGTCAGTGTTTTTTACTAGGGCTCGTGCGGCAGCGAGCGCGTATCCACCGCCTGAACCTATAGCCACAACGCCATCGTCTGGTTGAATCACGTCCCCTGTACCCGAGAGTAGAAAGGTAGATTCCCCGTCTGCCACGATCAACATTGCCTCGAGACGTCGAAGTACTCGGTCTGTACGCCAGTCTTTTGCCATCTCAACCGATGCTCTGGTTAGATTTCCACCATGCTCTCGGAGTTTTCCTTCTAGTCGTTCGAACAAAGAAATCCCATCTGCTGCGGAGCCAGCAAAACCACCGACAATCTTGCCCTCTTCCATCGTTCGAACCTTGCGGGCTTTGTGTTTCATCACCGTATTACCGAGGCTTACTTGCCCATCGCCCGCAATGACGACCCGCCCACCCTTTCGAACAGAAAGAATTGTGGTGGATCTAATTTTTGTTGTCTTGCTCATTCTTTGAACTGCTCTCTGCGTGTGGATGAGCGTCGTCGTATACGCGGATTAATTTCTCAACTGAAATATTCGTGTAAACTTGAGTCGACGCGAGACTGCTATGTCCTAGCAATTCCTGAATGCTACGAAGATCTACGCCTCCGTCAAGCAGGTGCGTTGCGAAGGAATGTCGAAGAGCATGAGGAGTCCCGGAAAAGCCTCCCAAAGCCGTAGAATAACGACTCATAACCCGCTGAACCGCACGAGGGCTCATTCTATTTCCCCGCGTGCTAAGAAAAAGCGCTCGCTTGTGAGGTGCCTTTTTCTTCACAGCAAACTCGCTTCGAACAGCCAGATATTTCTTGATTGCGGCTTGCGCTTTTTTTCCAAGAGGAACAAGCCGATCTTTATTTCCTTTACCGGAACGAACTTGCACCAACGCGGCATCCTTGTACCGATCAGAGTCAATAGAGTCGGTATCAAGTGCACAACATTCGGAAACCCGCAACCCGGCCCCGTAAAGAACTTCGAAGATGGCACGGTCGCGCAAAGCTACGTGAGGCTTCTCTGAGACATCTGCCTCCATGAGTTGAAAGACATCGTCAATTTCCATTGCTCTAGGAAGGGGCCGCCCCCTCTGAGGGCCGGAAACCGATCGCGCTGGGTTAGCCTTGATATTTCCTTTACGCGTATGGAATTGAAAGAAACTTCGGAGACATGACAGCTTTCGAGAAAGTGTAGACGGGGCTAACTCGCCGAAAAACTCGGCCACGAATTCACGAACATCTGTTGTAGCCAACGCGCTCAATGAAGGTTCTTTGCCAACGCGTTTTACATACCGCTGGCGAAACTGTTCCAAGTCACGTTTGTAAGCATTTTGAGTATTCTCGGCGTATCCTCGTTCTACTTCGAGGTACCTCAAGAACTCCTCTGTGGCGCGCTTCCACTTCACTCCGTCACTAGAGTAGCTAGGTCGCCGGTAGCAAGCAACTTACCGAGACAGAGGCTCATTTCAACTAGCGATCTTAGACAAGCCAGGCGAGGTATCGACTAGCTTTGCTCGCGCAAGTGGCAACCAAGAAGCAAAGTCGTTTGCTCCTCTTTCTGCCAATAGAGCTTTCTTTTCTCGTTTTTTAACTCGGCCTGGCAGCGGCGGCATAAGACCGAAATTTACGTTGGTTGGCGAGAAGCTTTCGCCCTCCTCGCGCGGACGACTAACATGATGAAGCAACCCACCGAGAGCAGTCGTTAACGGAGGTTTGGGCAATTCCTCACCAAGAAGGTCATGGGCCAAGAAAAGCGCCGACAGCATCCCGCTGCCGCAAGATTCAATATAGCCCTCAACCCCAGTTAGCAACCCGGCAAATCTAATGTGCGGCCTCGTTTTAACTTCAAGCTCTGGCCCCAGCACACTCGGAGAGTCAATATAGGTATTTCGGTGGATCGAACCAAAACGAAGAAATTCCGCGTTAGCTAATGCGGGTATCTTTGAAAAGATGCGCTTTTGTTCTGGATAGGCGAGCCGCGTTTGAAATCCAACCAGATTGTAAGCGGTGGCAAATTGATTCTCGCATCGCAATTGGAGAACCGCATGGGGCCATCGATCAGTCTTCGGATCTGTGAGACCGACAGGACGCATAGGACCGTAGCGAAGCACTTCCAGCCCACGTTCGGCCATAACCTCAATAGGAAGGCACCCTTCAAAATACTTAGGTTTCTCAAAAGCGTGAGGAGTCACTTTGCGCGCAGCGAGCAAATCGGCCACGAACTCTTCGTACTGCTCACGGTTCAGCGGGCAGTTAATGTAGTCGCCAATATCGTCTGTGCCCTTGCCCCATCTTGAACTCTGAAAGGACTCATTGGGGTCAATAGAATCTGCAGCGACTATGGGGGCAATTGCGTCGTAGAAGTAGAGCTTTGGGCCACCAAATAAGTCGCGCACCTGAGCCGCAAGCGCACCGTGGGTGAGAGGTCCTGTGGCAATTATTGTCGGGCCCGTTGGCAACTGAGAAACCGCACCACGTCTAATTTTCACCCTAGGATGTAACGCCAGACGCTTTGTGACTTCTCGCCCAAACTCGAATCTGTCAACCGCAAGGGCTGACCCCGCTGGCACGCGGTGTTTATCCGCCGCTGAAACGACAAGTGAGTCTAGGCCGCGCAGTTCGCGCTTAAGCAGCCCCGCTGCGACGGTAACCTCATTGGAACGGAACGAATTTGAACAGACCAATTCGCAGAGAAGCGGTGTTTGGTGCGCTGGCGACATGGATTGTGGTTTCATGTCGACCAATTCGACAGAGATACCGCGCTGAGCCAACTGCCAAGCCGCTTCACATCCGGCCAAGCCACCGCCCACTACTGTCACTACAGGTATCATCTGAGCAACGGTATATATCGCTCACCGGGTTGTCCCGAAGCAAAACCTGACAACTCCAGGTGGATAAGCGAGCGGGTAGCAGAACGCAGGTTGATATTGAGGGTCATTGCAACCGTTTCCGCATCGGCGGAGCCCTCGCGAGATATTACGACCAATACCGAACTATCCATTTCGGACAACTCCGAAACTGTTTTCGCCTTTGCTTTTCCGTCAATCAGATCAATGAGTCCCTGCAACGAGTCGACTTCCAGAGCCCTCGATCGAATATCTTCAGGAATTTGCGTGCAACCAAACACAAAAACCTTACGTGCCAATTTCATGGCGGCACGTGCCGTACTCCAAGCCCCCGACTTGGGTCCCGCATCAATTACCACTACTAATTCGGCAAGCGCGGCCAAGTAGGAATTTCTGCGTACAAATCGAGAGGCTCTTGGCGGAGAAAACGGGGCTGCGCTTATCAAGGTCCCACCTTTTTTTATGATTCTTTGAAAGAGTCGCCGGTTTCGCGCTGGATAAGGCTGGATCAAGCTGCCTGGAAGAACCGCGCACGTGTACCCCATCGCGGCTAGCGCTCCCAGATGAGCCGCCGTATCGACACCGACAGCTCCGCCACTAAAAACCAATTCTCCTCGTGCCGCGACTGCTTCTGCCAACTGATATGCAAATTCCACCGACTCACGTCGGGCGCTCCGGCTACCAACGACCGCAATGCCTCGTTTTTCTGGCAACGGCCATCGGCCCCGACACCAAATGCTCTCCGGAGATCTTTTTAGATCGAGCAACCGTCCTGGATAGTCCTCATCCACACAGTCCACTCCTCGCACACTCTATATTCACCTTGTCCGGCGAATTTTTGCGAAAGGTTTCTATTGCCGCTAATTCGCCACTTCGCCCGCGTAGATGAACTTCTCTACGTACTCGTTGTCGGACGATCGGATTTGACGGGGCGTTCCATGGGCTGCAATTTGGCCACGGTTTAGAAGAGCGATTTGATGGGCAATGCGAAACGTGGACGACATATCGTGGCTAATCACGATACTGGCGATGTCGAACCGCTCCTGTGCCTGCTGGATCATATCGTCGACTTGTCTTGTTCTTATCGGATCTTGTCCAGTGGTTGGCTCGTCGTAAATCATAATTTCTGGCCGCATAACCAGCGCACGCGCAACCGCCGCTCGCTTAGCTTGCCCCGCCGACACTTCACCCGGGAGCCGGTGCATAATTTCAGTAAGGAAAAGTCTTTCCAAGACATCCTCGACTCTCTCTTTAATCTCCGACCGACTCAGCGAAGTGCGCTCCTGAACGGGGAAGGCAACATTTTCGAAAATGGTAAGCCAATCTAGTAGGGCTGCATGTTGGAAAACCATACCGAACCGTCTGCGAACGGCTTCAATCTCGTCGTTTCCCATTGGCGTTACATCCTCGCCAAAAACGCGCACTTCGCCCGCTGTCGCTTTCATGAGGCCCATAATGTGTTTGACGATGACCGACTTACCCGAACCGCTACCACCTATAAGAACGGTGATTTCTCCCGGGTAGATTTTCAAATCAACGCCGCGCAAAACATGGTTGTCGCCAAAGCGTTTGTGTAGGCCCACAAGCTCTACGACAGGATCTTCTTCTCTTGGAGCTGGTTTTTCGACTTCGACGTCAGCCGCTGAAGCGCTCCCTCTAGACAATCTGTTTGTGCTTGCCCCTTCAACGAAGCTTTTAACCGGTGGCAAATCTGAATTCATGAACCCATCGTAGGTACCGAAGAAAACAATTTTTCCCTCATGGAGAAAGGCGACCTGGTCGGCCAAACGCTTCGTACTTGCCATATCGTGGCTAATAATGGCCGAGGTGATTTGGTATTTTTGGGCCGCCAGCGCAATCATCTCATCGACTTTTTCAATCATGATGGGATCGAGACCGGTGGTTGGCTCATCAAATAGGACCACTTCTGGATTTGCGATGAGGGAGCGCGCCAAGCTAACGCGTTTGCGCATGCCGCCGGACAATTCTGCCGGCAACCTGCTATTGGTACCTTTTAGACCGAGTACATCGAGAAGCTCTTCAGCCATCTCCAGGATCGTCCCTCTCTTCAATTTGGAATTCTCAATTAGAGGAAAACCAATATTTTCATCAACGGCGAGCGAGTCAAAAAGAGCGTAGTTCTGAAACAGCATGCTCATGCGTTTTCGCAGTTCGATTAGATCGACCGGCGAGGTTTCACTCACGTCGTTTCCAAAGAGGAAGACTTTTCCCGTATCGGGTTTCAAAAGCCCCATCATCAGTTTGAGCAAAACCGACTTACCGGAGCCACTCCGGCCTACGACAACGGTGGTCTTGCCAGTCTCTATCTTCAGGTTAAGACCAGAAAGAATCTGGTGGCCATCAAATCCAATGGAGACATCTACAAGCTCGATGATCGGCTTGCCATCCAATGGCCACCGTTCGGTATTCGGAAGCAGCAGATTCTTCCGGTCGGTTGCTATCGAGCTCTCTTGAGACATGGGCCGGAAAAGACCGTAACCCACCGCGTGCTCCTATAGCAAACACGCAAAAAGGCCAGGGTTTCCCCTGGCCTAGTGTGGGTTTTTCAAGGGCCTTACTTTTTCTTGTACCCTTTGGCCTCTGCTTGTTCAGTGGCTACTTTCATTAGTCCCTCTTTTAGCGTTGGCGCACTAGCGGGGGCTGCTTTACGGGTTTTGGCTACAAAGCGCTCACGTTTCTCCGTAAGAGTGCGAAGTTTTCTCGCCAGGGCTTTCCGCTTCTTGGCGGTTTTCGCTACGTGGTCTCTTCGGGCGCTCTTCGACATCCCTTGCATCTCCGCGGGAAGTGCGTCCTCTTCCATTTCGCCAATATCAGCGCCTTCCGAAGCTGCGTCTACCAGGTCCCACGATGAATTTCTGTACTGTCCTGAGACTTTTGATTTTGCTCGTCCAACGCTCATCCTCATATCGTTTGCGACATTCTTGTCTTGCTTTACCTGGCGAGCCTTCTTCTCATTGCCCCCACGACCGTAGGCGATGTACGTGGAGTTCAGCTCTTGCGAGAGTCTCGCGATTTCTGCGTCGTGCGGAGAAGCAATGTGCTGTACGACTGCATTGTGGTCAATGCTCATTGTTTTGCCTCTGGCTAAACGAGCTCCTTCTTGCCAGCCCGCGTATTCTTCGGAGCCTTCGTTGCCACAGTAAATCGTATTAACAACGATGCCCTTTTCGGCCGCATCACTAATGGCCTCTCGAAAGTCTGTTGGCCCTTGAGAGAACGACTCGTTTCCAGCAATAAAGACCATTTTTAACGACGCGTCGTCTTTGTCCCAAGCTAAGTTTTTGACAGCGTCTTGAATAACGTGACCAGCGTATTCACTCCCTCCGTTGGTATGAAGTGCGAACAAAGCCTCCGATACCGCGTCTAGGTCGTTAGTAAGTGGTGCCAACTGTTTTACAAACCCGGTGTTCGCGCCGAGAGATGGCTTCCCATATTCGTAGAGTGCGATACTCAGTTCGGGCGGTGCACCGTTGCGCTCAGTTGCAGCTAGCTCGTTTACTAAACTCCAGAGTTCAGCTCGCGTCTGGTTGATAAGACCACTCATACTGCTGGATGTATCCAAAAGTATGGCGACTTGAATTTTGTTATTTCCCTTTTTTTGAACGAGCGGTCGGGTTTTAGCGTGAGCGCAGTCCAGGAAGAAACTTGGGCCTCCGAAAGCGAAGGAACTCAAAAAAGACAGAATAGCGAGGGTGGTTAGTTTCGATGTCACGGCGTTTATCCTTTCGCCACTTGAAAACGCGCTTCCTCCCACTCCGATCTACAAAATGTCACTTTGCGAAAAATCCCTGCCACATTGTCTGCCTGGCCCTCTCAATTGCCACTACCGGTTTCCACCAAGACGTCAACAATTCAACCAGTTACCTTCTCTCTGTGATGGCATTGCACTTGCTCATTTGAGCGTCATGCGTCTTACCCCGCTATTAAGTTTGTTACTTCTGGCTCCGAGCTGCTACTCGGACGAGCCGGTAATCGAAGCGTCTGGGATTGAGATTCCTAGAATTGAAGCCCCTGCTCCGGTCCCCGACTCACTCGACGATTCCGCTTCGGCGCCACTATTGGCCAACGACGACTCAGAGCTTCCTGATCCCGGGCGATACCTCAACGCGGATATCCTCGAGCTGACTCTACACTATCCGCAAGACGGAACGTTTCCTTTTTACTGGAGCGGCGGTGATGGTTCGTCCGACGGCTGTACCCGAGACGTTGCCCATAATGGCCACGCGGTGTGCACCCCGAATCCAAAAGGAACCCACTGCTGCGGTATGACTTTCGAATTGTATATGCTGACTGCCCAATCCCAGGAGCAGAACCCCCTTGCGGAATTGAGCATAAAAGAAGTGCGCGAACTCAAAAACCGCTTCTTCGGCAATTCAAAGGAAATTGAAGACAAAGACCTACGCCTTGTTCAATTGGCTCTGACCTCCACTGGACTTGGAGAAGCTATCTCGGATATGGAGAACGCCCGTGTTGGCGACTTCGTCCAGTTCTGGCGTGTGAAGGAAAAAGGACTTAGTGGCCACCAAGCCATTTTCCTCGGATGGGTTCGCAATGAATCAGGTGAAATCACAGCCATGCGCTACTGGTCTTCCCAAAAGTCCACGAACGGCATTGGTGAGCACGAAGAGCAGATTGGTGCAAACACGGGCGATATCAACCCCGACAAAATCTACCTAGTCCGCGCCCTCAAAAACCGAACCATCCCCCGCTGAGAAGCCCCAAAAACGTCGCCCAAGGTGTCCGTAGTGCGTTTGCGTTCGGAAGTGCACAAAGAAATTGGTATAATTACCGTGTGGGACGGGGCAAGCGCGGGTTTACGCTAATTGAACTGATGATTGTCGTGGCAATTATCGGCGTGCTCGCCGCGGTAGCGATTCCCGCGTTTACCAAATACATCGCTAAGTCGAAAACGAGCGAGGCTAAAACGTTTATCAAGCGAATCTATGATGGCGCCCGCGCGTATTACTTGGAGCCGCACTACGGAACCAAAACACTCTCTGCGGCGCCGCCACAGTTTCCCAGGAATGACGAACCATTGGGCGCGTATCCCGGGGTAACCGGAATTGGCGGACAGCAATTTGTTGCCACGGGGAACGCTATCGGTCACTTTTCAACTTCGTGTTGTGCAAGGACGCCTGTACCGAGCTCTAATTTGCCCGAGAAATGTGCCCCACTATCGGCCATGTGGCGTGATGCAGATCCATCAACGCCCGGAAGCCGCGGGGAGACCTGGGAAGCCCTTCAGTTCAGCGTCGAAGATCCTGCGTATTACATCTACGGCTACCTCCGGGGAAATCCGAGCGTCACAGGTCAGACAGGAACGTTTGTCGATGGCTTTACCGCGTCTGCTGGTGGCGACCTAGACTGCGACGCCACGAAGTCACAATTCGCCCTATTCGGCTGGGTAACCTCAGACACCGATGGTCCCGCAGGCACATCGGCCATTTCCAAATACAACGAGCTCGAATAACCCGCTTCGGCTTTGCCGAAGCCAAAATGCGAAGCCCGAAGCCCCCCTTGCGAAGCCGGTGCCCATCCACGCCCAAATAGCTTGCGCTGCGGCCAAGCTTGGCCGAGGCGAAGGCGCGAGGGAGCAGCCCGCGTAAGCGTACTTGTGTACGTGCGCAGGCAGCGCAGTGAGCAACGCACGGATCGGCCAAGATCGGCCAGCGCAAGCTATTTGGAGCGGCGCATGATGATGAGCTCGCCTATCTCTAGCTCCTGGCTAGAGGCGGTCACCAAAGCCAACGCCGTATTCTTCGAGACCTCAGCCACGATCAGCTCACCTACCGCGCGAGCAGGAAAGCGATCATCATCAAGACCAACAGTACTCTGAGCTGAGCCAGGCGCAGTGTACTCATCGCCTCTTCGCACCGCGTAAAGGCGGTTGCCAACTTTCATACCGCTGCTCGCTCCTATATTGAGCAGGACAGCGACTTGTTGGCCAATCAGTTTGTCACCCTCAAGACGCTCCACGATACGCCCTTCCAAGTTCCGCTCGTTTGGCGTTTCTTTCAGATCTCTGAATTGCTGAATCACAGGACCAACGAGAAGGCCACGTTCAATTACTCGGGTCGTGTCTGTAATCACAGCACGTGCGCGCTTGTCCTTTTTTACGCTTCGGACCTCTACCTCGCCGACAACTCTCACTAGCGACCCCATCGTGTTGCCGGTGCTTGGATCAACGACGTCCTTCTTGTTTTGATAGACCGCGTACTTTTGCCCAGGTTTTGGTGCTTGGCCGCCTTTGTAGTCGAGATATACGGTTTCACCGGTTGCCAACAGCGTCTTGCCCTCGACGGAACCAGCAATCGAACCAGCGTAGTCCTTCTTGCCCTTACTCACAAAAGCAAGTTGCCTGAAGACCATCCGAGCCCGGGTATCAGCGGCCTCGCTTCGAAGAGCTTTCCCTCCATCTATATCCAGAGGAATGTTTTTGGCAATCGCGTTGCCGCTACCAGCTTTTCGCAAACGAACCTTGTCTCCAGGGTAGATCCAGTGGGGATTCGTAATTTGCGCGTTGTAAGACCACACTTTCGGCCACGACCACGGGTTGCCGAAGTAGTCGCCAGAGATGTCCCAAAGAGTGTCTCCCTCATTTACGGTATGTGTCTCGGGCACTCCGCTTGTTCGGCCTCGCGGTTTGCCAGCGTCGTAATAATACTGGCCGCCACTTTCCGAGTCTCCACCTTCGCCGGGCTCTGCTCCCTGTGCAGCGCCACCTTGTCCTGGAACCGAAACTACAATAGGAGAATTCGATGGCTGCGGAACCGGGTTAGCTAACGCCCCGTTCGGCGAAACTTCTTGAATTTGTGCATATCCCTCATTGGCTGGGTATAAAGCCAGCGCTAAAAGAGTCACAGGAACCACTCGTACAACTGTCTTGATTCTTGGCATAGTTATTCGCTCAGTCCTTGGAGTTTTCCGCTCGCCAATGCGGCGGAGTTCGACGTTGGATGGTACTTCACTAAATTACGAAGAAATGCGCGGGCGGCTGCTTTATCCCCTAGCGCGATGTGACAGAAACTAATTTTTAGAAGTGCGTCTGGTACCTTATTCCCTGTTGGGTATCGGTCTACGACCCTATGAAATTCGACCAGAGCGGTATTGTATTGCTTTTGATCGTAGTGTGCTTCCGCCAGCCAGTACTGCGCATTGTCGGAAAATTCACTCTTAGGGTATTTAGCCAAAAAATCTTTGAAGGCAGCCACCGCTGCGTCGTGATCACCTTTATCTAGGATCGCGAAAGCCTGCTTGTAAGCGGTTTTGACCGTACTATTGCTCGGTGGTAACTCATCCAAGGATGGGTTTTCGACATCGGCCCCTGTGCCGTCGGTAACCAGACTTCGCACGGAGGGCAACGGCTTATTGATGACTTCTATGACCGGAGTATCTGTTGGCAAGCTCGGAACGGACTCAGGCTGAGCGGGTACACGACTTGCCGACAAATCATACTTGTCGATTTTGGGACGATAAGAACCTGCTCTAAGAGCGTCCCCCGCATATAAAATCTCTACGCCGTTTTCGTCAAAGCCAACGACTTCAACCTCTCCTCGTTCTGCAAACGCGGACTCAACAGGTAACTCACTTGGCACATACGTTGGATTGTCGGAAGAGTTTATTGCCCGCGCTACAATCACTTCGTCTGTGGGCACCTCTCTGGCCTCGCGAGCAGCAAGGGCTTCGTTTTCCAGATCGCGAATTCTTTGTCGTGCAGCTCTAGATCGAGCGCGGAGTTCGGCAACCCGATTCTCCAACTGTTTATTGTCAGCTTTGAGGTTCTTAGATCCCCCTCCGCACCCCAAACTCACAGGCACACAGAAAAGCACAGCACCCCATACAAAACTCTTCATCGTTGGCCAGTGTAGCTAGCTCAGGCGCAATCTAGCAAAAGCTATGGGGCCAATTTTTATTAAGTCTCCCTGTTTCCCGGCAAACGGGAGATCCTAGGTTAGCTCAGCCATCACCTGGGCGCCCCCAGCGGCCAAAACCTCGTTAGCGGCTCTCTGCCCCAGGGCCAAGGCTGAATCCGGATTAGCACTAAGATCGGCACGGAAAATCTCGCTACCGTCGATTCTGCCGATGAGAGCCCTCAGGCGCAGCATTCCATTTTCGAGTACAGCGTAGGCCGCCAACGGCGCCTGGCAGCCACCTTCCACTGTACGGAGAAAAGAGCGCTCCGCATCCACGCAAACCGTTGTGTCATGACATTCCATCGCCGAACGAACTAGTGCTTGCGTGCTTGCGTCATCCGCCCTGGTTTCAATCCCAAGCGCGCCTTGCCCCACTGCCGGCAAGGAATGCTCAGGAGAAAGCCTCTCAGATATTTTGTCTGAAAACCCCAAACGGTCCAAACCCGCCGCAGCCAGTACGACAGCGTCGTATTTTCCCTCTTCGAGGCGTTGCAACCTCGTAGGTACGTTGCCGCGAAGGTTTTCGATGACTAGATCCGGACGAAGTTTTTTTAGCTGACAAGAACGTCTAAGACTAGACGTCCCTACTTTCGCGCCTTTTGGCAATCCTTCAAGAGTTCCACCGCCCCTAACACAGAGCGCATCTCGTGCGTCGGCCCGCTTGGACGTAGCGGCCATGGAGAGACCTTTTTCTAAAACACTGGGTACATCTTTCATACTGTGCACCGCTAAATCGGCCCGACCATCGAGAAGAGCCTCTTCGATTTCCTTAACAAACAATCCTTTGCCTCCAACCTTAGCGAGGGGCACATCAAGAATCTTGTCGCCTTTTGTTTTTATTACAATGAGCTCGACGTCCGTTCCGGGTCGTACTCGTTGGATCTCAGCCTTCACGTGTTCGGCCTGCCAGAGGGCTAGTTTGCTACCGCGAGTCGCTATTCGTATTTTGCTCATCGAGATCCTCGTTCCTTCTCGGTCTTTGCAAGAGGGTTCGTTTCGACCGGGACTTTCTCATCCTTTTTGACCACTTTCGCGGAATCTAGACCGAATAAGCGATGTGTGCTCGCTACCAGTGCGTCCAACTCTGTTTCCCCACCACTTTTCAACGCAGTCAAGGGCGTGTGGAGCAGTTTGTTAGCAATTAGTCTCGCCATGCGGCGCATCGCTTCATCTCGATCTTCCACAGAGGAATCGGCCGACAAAGCTGAAATCGCTCGCTCGACTTCGGTGGAAGCGATCAAGAGAAAATGTTCCCTTAGAGAACGAATCGTTGGCACAGCACGTTTAGATCGAAGCCAGGACGAGAACGTCGCAACCTCTTCCTTCACCAATGCTTCCGCCGGTTCCGCCTCGCGCGTTCGCTCTAAGAGGTTCTCCTCAACAACTTTTCGTAGGTCGTCGACATCGAAAACGTAGAGCCCATCCAGTTTCGAAACACTCTCTTCCACGTCCCTTGGCACCGCAATGTCCACAACAATTTGCGGTTTGTACCGGCGAGTCTTTGCGGTTCGCTTCATGATTTTTTTGGTAAGTATCGGTTTGGGAGACCCTGTCGATGTAATTACGACATCTGCTTCGGTGAGCATTGGTTCTAGCTCACTAAAAGGGCGAGCCGTTCCATCTATTTCCGTCGCAAGTTTTTCCGCTCTATCCAAAGAACGGTTTAGGACCCAAAGTCTGCTTGCCCCATTGCTACGCAGGTGCCTTGCGGCCAAAGCGGACATTTTTCCAGCACCAATGATCAAAACGTTTTTTCCGTTCAAGTCGCCAAAGACTCGCTTGGCAAGCTCGACAGCTACAGAGGAGACATTTGCCGAACCTTTGGAAATGCCTGTGTCTGTGCGGACCCGCTTTGCAACGCCAAAAGCATTTTCCATGCAACGGCCCAATGTCTGCCCTACCGTATTGGCCTGAACAGCATGGCCATATGCAGCCTTTAGCTGGCCAGTGATTTGCGACTCGCCGACAACCATGGAGTCCAGGGCCGAAGCAACGCGATACGCATGTTGAACCGCATCGTCACCAACCTGTTCGTAGAGCACACTTTCGATATCTTGATTAGGAACGTTTCGCGAACGACCCAAAAACGCTCTTGCCTCGGCAACGGCCGCGCTCTCGTCGCCGAACCCATACACCTCCACCCGATTGCAGGTAGAAAGAATCAGCCCCTCTGAAATACTCTCGCACCGTAGCAACGCATTCAACTCAGCGGCCAGCTCGGCATCTGAAAACGCCAATTTTTCCCGAAGAGCAACGGGGGCGGTTCGCCAAGATAAACCGACAACGAAGAGACGCTCTGCCACTTCTAGCCTACCCGCCGGGCGAAATAGATCACTAACACGACTACCGCAGCCAGGAAGCCAAAGATAGTCAACCAAGCAGCCCGCCGCCCTCGAAAACCGCTTGTGGTCCGCGCGACGATTACAACACCGAAGGTCAGCCAAGTAATCAGGGCAATAGGGTATTCCGGGCGAGTCCAGCTCGCGGCGCCCTGCGACACCCAAATGACACCAAGAAGAAGCG